>JANQOH010000401.1 GCA_028289725.1 Alphaproteobacteria bacterium | reverse complement strand
CTACACCGACATTGATGCGGATAGGCCCGCGACCACGTCATCGGAAGTCATCACGCGGGTCATACGCCGGCATATCGGTTTTGACGGTCTCTTGATGAGCGATGATATCGGCATGTCGGCCTTGTCCGGCGCCATGGGCTTGCGTGCGCGGGCGGCGCTGGCAGCCGGCTGCGATGTGGTCCTCCACTGCAGCGGGGAAATGAGCGAAATGATCGCTGTCGCGGAATCGGTCGCGCCCATGAGCGACGCGGCGGACGCGCGCTTCAAACGGGCGCGCGCGATGGTCCGGTCTCCCGAAGCATTCGACGCGGCTGCCGCGGATCATCACATTACCGAGCTGCTCAAGGCGGCGCCTGCATGAGCGACGCGCTCTACGCGATCTCCATATGGGCGCTACCGATTATCTTCGCGATTACGCTGCACGAGGCGGCACACGGCTATGTCGCTTTGCGCCTCGGCGATCCGACCGCGCGTGACCTGGGCCGCGTCACCGCCAACCCGATCAAGCATATCGATCCTTTCGGCACGATCATCCTGCCGTTACTGCTTTATCTCTCGCCGGCGCCGTTCTTGTTCGGATATGCCAAGCCGGTTCCGGTCAATTATCGCAACCTAAGACGGCCACGGCGCGATTCGGCGATCGTCGCTGCCGCCGGCCCCGCCAGCAACATATTGTTGGCCATAATTTCGGCGTTGCTCGTCCATGTTGCTGAGTTGTTTCCGGGTATCGCCAGCGAATGGCTGGTTCGAAATTTGGCCAATTCAATTTGGATCAATCTGATTCTTGCCGTGCTCAATTTATTGCCGCTTCCGCCGCTGGATGGCGGGCGAATCGCGGTCGGTCTGTTGCCGCGTTCGCTGGCCTTGCCGCTTGCACGCTTGGAACGGTATGGCCTGTTTATCCTCATCGGATTGTTATTTTTGTTGCCGTGGGCGAGCCGCCAAATTGGCTACGACATCGATATTGTTGCTTGGATTCTGATTAAACCGGTTATGGTGCTTTTCGAATTGCTTGCCATGTTAACGGGCCTCAATACAGGAACTTAACGAAGATGGCCGATGTGGCCTCTGAGCCGATCGACGCATTTGACGACGCAGCAACGCAATCGGGCCCGGTCCAACTCGTCCTGGATCTTGACGGCTACGAAGGCCCGATCGATGTCCTGCTCACCTTGGCGCGCGAGCAAAAAGTCGACCTGATCCACATCTCGATCCTGCAGCTTGCGGATCAGTTTCTCGAGTATGTGCGTCAGGCGCGCCGCCAACGGTTGGAGCTGGCCGCGGACTATTTGGTCATGGCTGCGTGGCTCGCCTATCTGAAATCGCGCTTGCTGCTGCCTGAAGATGAGGACGACGAAGACGGCCCGACAGGCGAGGAGCTGGCCGAAGCACTCGCTTTCCAGCTGCGCAGGCTGGAGTCCATGCGGGAAGCGTCAACAAAGCTGATGGCTTTGGATCAACGCGGCCGCGATATTTTTCCGCGCGGCGGCGCCGAACGGTTGGAAGTCGTTGCGAAGCCGATTTATGCCATCTCGCTCCATGACTTGCTGTCGGCTTATGCGGACTACGAAAGACGACGCAACGCCCCGCGAAGTTTGCGCATCGAACATACGAATCTGTTTAGCCTCGACGCCGCAATCACGCGCTTGTCCGAAATGCTGGGTTTGGCGCTCGACTGGACGACGCTTGAGCAATTTTTGCCGGCGGACACCGACGATCCGTTGGTGGCGCGCTCGGCTTTGGCTTCGACATTCGCCGCGACCTTGGAGCTCGTTCGGGAGGGCAAATTGAATCTGCGTCAGTCCGGCCCGTTCGCACCGCTTTATCTGAGACGGAATGAGGAGAGCAGACCGTGAGCAGCGAGACCGAGTTCGATTCGGATACTCAGGCGCTCCGCATCCTGGAAGCGGTCTTGTTCGCCTCAAGCGAACCTCTGTCAGAGGAAGTCCTCGCCGCCCATCTGCCCGAGAACACTGACATTCAGGGCCTATTGGAGAAACTTGCAGAGCACTACGCCGAACGGGGCGTTAATTTGCGGGAAATCGCCGGCGGCTGGGCACTTCGCACGGCGCCGGATCTCGCGCACGCGTTACGGCGGGAAGCCGAGGTGCAACGGCGCTTGTCACGTGCCGCACTCGAAACCTTGGCAATCATTGCCTACCACCAGCCGGTAACGCGCGCGGAGATCGAGCAGATTCGCGGCGTCGCGGTGAGCAAGGGCACATTGGACATTTTGTTCGAACAAAATTGGATTCAGCCGCGCGGACGCCGTCGCAGGCCGGGCCGGCCCGCGACGTGGGTAACGACACCGGTCTTTCTCGATCACTTCGGTTTGGCCGGATTGGACGACCTGCCGGGCATCGACGAACTGCGTGCAGCGGGTTTGCTCGACTCGCAACCGACCCAAACCGCGCTCGATTTGCGTTTGGTGGACGCGGCTGAGGACGACGAAGAAGGGACGGCCGAAGACGCGGAAGAGTTGCTGCCGCCCGCGGACGGCGATTGGGAGCCGGAATACGAACCGCTCGAAGCCGAGGACGAACTCGAAGTCGATATTGCTTAGCCGCTTGTCCAACGCGGACCCACCGGGGCGGACCTTGTAAATGAGGCATTAATTGAACCGGCCGCTTGCGGTTGGCTGGCCCGTTTCATAAATGGGGGGCTCGGCGGCACTTCGTGGCTTGGCTGACAATGATAATTATTCGCAGTATCATATATATAGCCGGCGAATGGCCGTGACACGATCAGGCACCACGTACGAACTGGACAATGGTTTCTGAGAATAAGTGAATTAAAACAACGAATTGGACCCATCCATGCCCGTGACATCAAATTACACGCATCCAATCCGTATGGGCCGGCAACTGATTGCTGGCGCTCTCGTTGTCTTGGTCGGATTGTTCTCGGCCGGAAGTGCCGCGATCGCGGACGGCGAGGTGAACGTTTATTCAGCGCGCAAGGAAGCGCTGATCAAACCGCTGCTCGATCGCTTCACGGAAGAGACGGGGATCGCGGTCAAGCTGGTCACCGGCTCGCCGCACCAATTGGTCGAAAGAATGGCGGCGGAGGGCCGGAACAGCCCGGCCGATGTATTGATTACCGCGGATGCGGGCAATTTGGCTCACGCGAAAGCGGCCGGCTTGTTGCAGGTCTCCGAGTCACCTGTTCTCGAGGAAGCCGTTCCAGAACGTTTCCGCGACCCCGACAAAATGTGGTGGGGCTTGAGCCTGCGCGCGCGTGTCGTGGTCTACGCACCCGACCGGGTCGAGGCGAGTGATCTGACGACATACGAAGGTCTTGCCGATCCAATATGGTCTGACCGGCTTTTGGTGCGCTCGTCGAGCAACGTCTACAACCAGTCGCTCATCGCATCGATGATTAGCGCCCACGGCGAACAAGAGACGGAGAATTGGGCCCGAGGGGTGGTGTCGAACATGGCGCGCGATCCAAAGGGCGGCGACACAGACCAAATTCGCGCAGTCGCCGCCGGCGAGGGCGACATTGCGATCGTGAACACCTACTACTACGGCCGCTTAGCCGCTTCGACCAAATCGGAGGACCGCGAGGTCGTGGAGCAGACGCGCCTGTTTTTTCCCAATCAAGATGACCGTGGGACACACGTGAATGTCAGCGGCGCCGGGATCGCAGTACACGCACCAAATCCGGATAACGCGATGAAGTTGCTGGAATATCTCGCGAGTCCGGCGGCACAGGCCCTATTCGCCGAATTGAATCACGAAATCCCTGTGCGAAACGGCGTCGCGGCCTCGGAAATCGTCGGGGCGTGGGGCGCGTTCAAGCAGGATGAGCTGCCTTTGTCCAAGCTCGGCGACTTGAACCGCGCGGCGATTGAACTGGCCGATCGCGCCGGCTGGCGGTAAACCAAGCCATCTCGTACCGAGCGGCCGGGTCCGCGGCTTGGCACGACGAAGTGGCGGTTTGAGATGGCGTCTGCCGAAGTTGTTTGGAAAGCACCGAGCGTTCGTCGCGCGCGTGCGAAATCTTTCGTTTGGTCCGCCGGACCGATTCTGGCGGCTGGGTTGGTCGCGTTTCCTGTTTTGGTTGTCTTGGCAAACGTCTTTGTGCCGGCAACCGACGTTTGGAGCCACCTAGCGAACACGGTTCTCTGGCGCTACATCGGCAATACGGTTTGGCTCGTGCTCGGTGTCGGTCTGGGAACGCTGATCATCGGCAGCGGCACGGCATGGCTGTGCAGCATGTGTCGGTTCCCCGGCCGCTCGGTCTTCGAGTGGGCGCTTTTGTTGCCGCTGGCGGTCCCGACCTATGCGATCGCCTTCACCTATGCCGGCATGTTCGAGTTTGCCGGCCCCGTGCAAAGCGCGCTTCGCGACTGGTTCGGCTGGGGACGGCGCGATTATTGGTTTCCGGAAGTGCGGTCTCTGGGCGGCGCCATCACGGTGATGACCTTGGTGCTGTATCCGTATGTGTATCTGCTGGCGCGGGCGGCATTCCTGAATCAATCCGTGTGCGCCCTGGAGATCGGCCGGACGTTGGGGCGCAATCCCTGGCAGAGCTTTCTTGGCATTGCATTGCCGCTGGCGCGTCCGGCCCTGGTCGGCGGTGTCTCGCTCGCCCTGATGGAAGCATTGAGCGATTTCGGTACCGTCCAATATTACGGCGTGGATACCTTCACGACCGGGATCTACAGGACGTGGTTCGCCTTGGGCGATCCGTCGGCCGCGGCACAGCTCGCGGCGACCATGCTGGTGTTCGTCGCGGCGCTCATTTTGACAGAGCAGTGGTCCCGGCGCCGCGCGCGGTATCACCACACAACAAACCGTTTCCGTCCGCTCCCAACATACGACCTGCGCGGCTGGCGCGCCGCCCTGGCCTGTGCCGCTTGCGCCGGCGCGTTGGGGCTGGGCTTTTTGCTTCCGGCCGTGCAGCTCGCTGTTTGGACGATCGAGACGTGGCAGCAGACGATCGACCTGCGCTTTTTGGGTCTCGCCTGGAACAGTTTCCGCCTTGCGGCCATGACCGCGGTCGTGGCGGTGATCGTAACCTTGCTGGTCTGCTACGCGGTACGCCTCCGCACGAATGCAACGGGACGCGTGGCCAAACGCGTTGCCGGTCTTGGCTATGCCGTGCCCGGTTCGGTCATTGCGGTGGGCGTCTTGCTTCCGTTTGCCTGGTTGGACACCGCCATCGATGATTTCGCCCGTGCCGTTTTCGGTGTATCGACCGGCTTGCTGCTCACGGGCGGGCTGGCCGCGTTAATTTTTGCTTATCTTGTCCGTTTTCTTGCCGTGTCCCTGAATGCGGTGGATTCCGCCATGGCGAAGGTGACGCCGAACATGGACGGCGCCGCACGAACCTTGGGCGCGGGTCCCGACGCGGTGCTATGGCGCGTTCACGTGCCGATTATCCGCGCTGGACTGCTGACCGCGGGCTTGCTCGTATTCGTGGACGTCATGAAGGAACTTCCGGCGACGCTCATCATGAGGCCGTTTGACTTCAATACCTTGGCCGTCCGCGCCTATGAGTTGGCGTCGGATGAGTTGCTGGCCGAGTCGGCAAGCGCCGCGCTCGCAATCGTCGTCGTCGGCATTGTCCCGGTGATCATCCTGAGCCGCGCGATCACCAGGGCCCGGCCGGGCGAGGCGGCGGGCTCGTCATGACCGAGGGTCTTTGCGTCGCGGACATTCGGCACGCCTATGGCAAGCTCCACGCGGTGAAGGATGTGACACTCTCGGTTGCCGCAGGTGAGATCGTCGCGCTCCTCGGTCCGTCAGGGTGCGGCAAGTCGACGATCCTGCGCATTGCGGCGGGGCTGGAACGGATCCAGCACGGGACGGTTGAGATTGATGGCCACACGGTCGCCGAGCCTGGCCGCGACACGCCGCCGGAAGCGCGTTCCGTTGGGCTCATGTTTCAAGACTTCGCGTTGTTTCCGCATCTCGATGTTCGACGAAATGTCGGGTTCGGCTTGCGCGGAATGCCAAGCCAACAGCGCGACAATGTCGTCGCGTCGGCCCTCGAACGCATTGGGATGGCGCACAAAGCCGGTGCATATCCCCACGCGCTTTCCGGTGGCGAGCAACAACGCGTCGCCCTGGCGCGCGCGCTGGCGCCCAATCCGAAAGTCATGCTTTTGGACGAACCCTTCAGCGATCTTGATGTCGTGCTTCGCGATCGCATTAGGGAAACCACCGCCGGTATTCTGCGCGAAAGCGGAACGCCGACCCTAATGGTCACCCACGATCCGGAAGAAGCCATGATGATGGCCGACCGGATCGCTTTGATGGACGATGGTCGCATCCTGCAAGAAGGCGCGCCGGCGGAACTCTATCGTGCACCGCGCAGCGCCTTCTGCGCCACCTTTGTCGGCGAAGCCAATGCGTTGCGAAGCGTCGTGATCGGCGAAAGCATCGCAACTGTTCTGGGACAGGTGCCGGCCAACGGCCACGCCGACGGCGCGTCGGTCGATATCCTCATTCGCCCCGAAGGGCTGCAAATTGACGCCGAAAATGGCGTGCCTGGACAGGTGAAATCCGTCCGCATTTTGGGCCGTTCCGGCTTGGCAACGATCGAGCTTGAGAGCGGGGTTGAGGTGACGGCGCGTCTGTTCTGGTCGAACTTGCCCAAAGAGGGCCAAATGGTGCGGGTTTCAGCCGACCCAGCAATGACATTTGTATTTCCCGCCGCCGATCGTTAAGTACTAGGCGGACTGGAAATCGCGGGCCCTGCCGGAGGATTTTTGCCAGGCTAGGCCCGACAAATGGTGGACGGCGTGCTACGATCCCCACGGAATACGCGCTGTCGCGAGGAGTGAACGCATGAGCATAGGCATTTGGCAAATCGTGCTGATCCTGGTGATCGTCCTGATCGTGTTCGGCGCCGGAAAGCTGCCGCGCGTCATGGGCGATGTCGCCAAAGGCGTGAAAAGCTTCAAGGCCGGGCTGAAGGACGATGAAACGGACGAGGCCGCGGGCGACGCCGCCAAGGAAGTTCCTCACGCGCAAGCCCGCACGGCGGACGCCCCGGCACCGGCTGAACCAGCCGCCGAGGCGAAAGTCGACGAGCCCGCGAAAACCTGATCTCGGTGGCGGCGGCTCGGCTCTAACGGGCGCCGCACCGTTACACACTTAGCGGGTTCCGATGCTGGATATCGGCTGGAGCGAAATGGCGATCATCGCGGTGATCGCCCTGTTCGTAATCGGACCACGGGAGCTTCCCAAGGTTTTACGGACGCTCGGCCGCTACGCGGGCAAGATCAAGGCCGTTGCACGCGAGTTTCAAAGCAGCATTGACGAAGCCGTCCGTGAGTCGGAACTTGGCGAGGTCAAGAAGCAGATCGAGGCGGCCGGCCGCACCGATTTCACAAAGAAGATCTCGGATACGGTTGATCCCGACAACAAAATTGGCAAGGCGATGGATTTCACCGAAATCACCCGCGCCAATAAGAAACCCGAGTTGCCAAAGGCCGATGACGCGAGTGGAGCCGGTGACGATGCACCGGCGGCCAAACCGTCCAACGGGGCCGGTCCTGCCAAAACAGGTTCCGGCGAGGAAACCGCTGCGGCCCCCGATAAGGCATCGGCACCCGCTGAACCGGAGGTCCAAGCGAAGCCCGCCGCGGCTGACGCCGATAAGGCTGGCGCTTAACTGATGGCGGCCGCGAACGAAGCCGAAATCGAAGCCTCAAAGGCGCCGCTCCTCGATCACCTGATTGAACTGCGCAACCGCATGATGTGGGCGGTCGTCGCGCTTTTCATCGCGTTCATCGGCTGCTACCTGGTGACGCCCGGCTACATCTATCCGTTCCTTGTAGACCCGCTTTACGAGATTTACGTCGACCTTGGCGTCGAAAATCCGCGGATGATTTACACCGCGTTGCACGAGGCCTTCTTCACCTACCTCAAGCTGGCGTTTTGGGCGGCGTTTTTCATCTCGTTTCCGATCATCGCCAACCAATTTTGGAAATTTGTCGCGCCGGGCCTTTATCGAAACGAACGCCGGGCGTTCCTGCCGTTCTTGGTCGCGACGCCGGTCTTGTTCACCCTTGGCGCTTCGCTCGTCTACTACTTCATTCTGCCGCTCGCCTGGCGCTTCTTTTTGAGTTTCCAGACGACGGGCGTCGACGACACGCTAGCGATCCAACTCGAAGCCAAGGTCAACGAGTACCTGTCGCTGGTGCTGAAGTTGATGTTCGCATTCGGCTTCGCGTTCCAGCTACCGGTCGCGCTCACGCTGATGGCGCGTGCCGGCTTGGTCACGTCGAAAGGGCTCGCGGAACGGCGCAAATACTCGATCGTCATCGCCTTCGTCGCCGCGGCATTGCTGACGCCGCCGGATCTGATCAGCCAGATCGGCCTCGGCGTGCCGATTATCGTGCTCTACGAAATCTCGATCTGGCTCGCCAAGATGGCCGAGAAGAAGCGTGCTGAACGCGACGCCGCCGAAGAAGCGGAGCTCAACCGCGTCCTCGGCGAGGAAGACGATGACGACGATCCAGGTTCAGGCCCGTCGGGCGGCGGCGGAACGAGGACACGTTCATCCGGCCCGATCGACGACATCGATGACGAGACCGACTTCAACCTCGCCCGATAACAAAACCTCGCCTCATTCCGGGCTCGTAGATGTTGAGTCCTGGCCAAATGCGTCAAATACCTTGAAACGAGGTTAGCTGCGCGGCGCTGGCTTGCCGCCGTTCCCGTCTGGTAAAATGTGCCGGTTATGTCAGCTGATGTTCAGACAGCTTCTGGGACGCGCCATGACACCACGCAGGCAGGCTACTTTGTCATCGCGGACATTTCCGGCTACACCGGCTTTCTCGCGCATAATGAGCTTGCGCACGCACAGAGCATTCTGGCCGAGATCACCGAACTGCTAATAGAGCATCTCTCGGCGCCGTTCCGCTTCGTTGAGCTGGAAGGCGATGCAGTTTTCGTGTTCGCGCCAAGCGTTGCCATCGAAAATTCGGAACGCCTGATCGACATCATGGAGTCCTGCTACGCCGCGTTTCGGATGCGCGTCGAGCAGATGGTACAGAACACGTCCTGCGAACGCTCGGCGTGCCGAACAATACCCGATCTCGACCTCAAGTGCGTCGGCCACTACGGCCAGTATGTCCCGCAAAAATCACCGACCGGAACCAAGCTCGTTGGTCCCGACGTAATTTTGGTTCACCGGTTGCTCAAGAACGCGGTCATCGAGAAGACTGGAGTACATGCCTATGCCCTGTTGACGGACGCCTTCATCGACAAGGCGGCCTTCGGGGATCGCGGGCTGGGTCTGCCGCGCTACGAGGAAGAAATCGCAGAGCTCGGGCTCGTCCAAGGACGTGTCGTGGACCTCGCGGCCTCTGTCGAACGCTATCGCGCGGCCGCCCGCAAATATGTTGGCGCGTCAGAAGCCGACGTGGAGATATCGATCGATCTGCCCGCGCCGCGAAGCCTTGTCTGGGGATATTTCATCGACGCCAAACGCCGATCCGCTTGGCAGACAGACACCACCAGCGTCAAAAATTTCGCCGCACCGAATGGACGATCCGGCATTGGGCTGGAAAGCCATTGCGACCACGGCAGCTATGGCATGAACCATCGCATCGTCGATTGGCAGCCGTTCGATTACGTCACCATGGAGACGGTTTTGACCTATGGTCCAATCATCAAACCGCCGCGCACCGACGTAACATTTGAGCTTCTGGAGCTCGATGAAAGCCGAAGCCGGCTTTTTATGCGCTTGCGCACCACAAGCCGCGGCTTGTTGGTTCGTTTGGCTTTCACGATCATGAAACCGATCATCAATCGCAGCTGGCGCGGCCATTTTTCCGTACTTGAGCGCCTTGTTCGCGAAGATGTCGGCCAGGCTGAAGAAGCTGCCGCGCCGCTTAGCGCCTAACGCGCAGCAATATAGCCGGACCGGATCATCCACAGGCACAAGCCGGTCCATCTTTGAAAATTTGCCAGAAATCCGATTTCACGCTCGCCGTCGCGCCGGGGAATATGCTAGGTGCCAGCACACGGTTGGCCTGTACAGGACCAACGCCTCTTCCGAGTCACTAGCAAAATGTTTGACATCAAAGCGATACGCGATGATCCGCAAGCGTTTGACGCCGGCCTTGGCCGCCGGGGACTGAACCCGCACGCCGACAAGGTGCTCGCGATCGACGCCGCGCGCCGCGAGGCCATCAGTAAAACGCAATCCTTAAAGACGGAACGGAACGCCAAGTCGAAAGCGATTGGTGCAGCCAAGGGTAAGGGCGAGGACGCGGACGCTCTGATTGCCGAAGTCGGCGAACTAAAGTCAAAAATGCAAGCCGGTGAGGAGCAGGTTCGGTCTTTCGGCGACGAAATCGAGACGCTGCTCGCGGGCATCCCGAACATTCCCGCTCCCGACGTCCCAGACGGTCCGGACGAAAGCACGAATGTCGAGGTCCGCAAGGTCGGCACACCTCGCAGCTTTGATTTCACGCCGAAGCAGCATTTCGAGCTCGGTGAAGACCTGGGCCTCATGGATTTCGAGGCGGCCGCCCGAATGTCGGGCGCGCGCTTCGTCGTGCTCGCCGGGGCGCTGGCACGGCTCGAACGCGCGATCGCCAGTTTCATGCTCGATCTGCAAACGTCGGAACACGGCTATCGCGAGACGCGGCCGCCCTATTTGGTTCGCGACGGCGCCGCCTTCGGCACCGGACAATTGCCCAAATTTTCCGAGGACTTGTTCGCCACCAAAGACGGTTTCTGGCTGATCCCGACGGCGGAAGTGCCGCTGACCAACCTCGTTCGCGAGCAGATCCTGGATGAGGCCGCTTTGCCGATGCGGATGACGGCCCATACGCCATGCTTCCGCGCCGAAGCGGGCGCTGCCGGCAAGGACACGCGTGGCATGATCCGCTTGCACCAGTTCGACAAGGTGGAGCTGGTGTCGATTGTCGCGCCCGCGCAATCCGACGCCGAGCTGGAGCGCATGACAGGCTGCGCCGAAGAAGTCTTGAAGCGCCTCGACCTGCCTTACCGCGTTGTCTTGTTGTCGAGCGGCGATATGGGCTTCTCCGCGCGCAAAACCTACGATCTCGAAGTCTGGCTGCCGGGACAGGACACATACCGAGAGATCTCAAGCTGTTCAAATTGCGGCGATTTCCAGGCCCGCCGCATGAACGCCCGCTATCGGCCGTCAGCAGGCAAAGGGACGGCGTTTGTCCATACGTTGAACGGCTCCGGTTTGGCTGTGGGACGCACCTTGGTCGCCGTTTTGGAGAACTACCAGAACGCCGACGGCACGATCACCGTACCCGACGCTCTCAAATCCTATATGAGCGGCCAAGACGTCATCGGTCCCCAATGAGTGCGCTCTCCGGCATGCGGGTGCTGATCTCAAACGATGACGGCATCCACGCGCCGGGGATCGAGTGCTTGGAGAAGGTCGCGTCGGCGCTCACCGACGACGTCTGGGTGGTTGCGCCCGAAGCGGACAATAGCGGCGCCGGTCACTCACTGACCTTGTCGCAGCCGGTCCGTGTGCGCCAGCTGTCGGCGCGACGATTTGCCGTGTCCGGTACGCCGACGGACAGCGTCTTGGTCGGCGTCTTGGAACTCATGCCGGATCATCGACCCGATCTCGTGCTGTCCGGCATCAATCGCGGCGGCAATTTGGGCGAGGATATCACCTACTCAGGCACTGTCGCCGCGGCGATGGAAGGCGCGTTGCTGGGCATTCCGTCCATCGCACTCAGTCAACATTCCGACGGCACACAACGCACGCGTTGGTCGACGGCGGAGCGTCATGCGCCGGCGTTGCTCGAGCAACTCGTTTCGGCTGGTTGGCCTGACAATGTTTTTTTGAACATAAATTTTCCAAACGTCGCGGCGGAAAAAGTTGACGGTGTTGCAGTGACCCGACAAGGACGCCGAAAGCCTGGTTCTAAGCTAGATAAGCGTCTCGACCCGCGCGGCCGACCATACTTTTGGATCGACTCCGCGCGCATCGAAGAACCAACTTTGGAAGGTTCGGACTTGTCCGCGGTCTATGCCGGTAGAATATCGATTACACCGCTGCATCTTGACCTGACGCACCATGAGACTTGTGTCGCACTTAGAGCCGCGCTCGAACGAGCAAAGGAGCGCCATGGAGGACGCGTCACGTAAGGCGCGCCTGATCCTCGGACTGCGTCAATCAGGCGTCACGGACAACCGCGTGTTGTCAGCAATCGAGTCCGTACCGCGCGACATGTTCGTTCCGCAATCCATGGTCAGTCATGCGTATGACGACACGGCCTTGCCAATTGATTGTGGCCAGACGATCAGCCAACCGACCGTCGTTGCGTGGATGACGGCGGCCCTTGAAGTTGGCGAGCGCATGAAAGTCTTGGAGATCGGCACCGGCTCCGGTTACCAAGCCGCCATCCTCTCCAAGCTGTGCCGGCGGGTCTACACGATCGAACGTCACAGGGCGCTCCTGGCCGAAGCGGAGCAACGATTTCAAGAACTTCGCCTCAGCAATATAACAAGCCGCGTGGGTGACGGCACCAAAGGCTGGCCGGAACAGGCGCCATTCGATCGGATCATTGTGACAGCGGCCGCTGCAGAACCGCCGCCCGCTTTGCTGGATCAACTCGCGAACGGCGGCCTTATGGTGCTGCCGCTGGGCGACCCGCAAGGCGATCAAAGTCTGATCCGCCTGCGTCGGGATGAGCAGGTATTTCATCGGGAAAGAATTTTTGGTGTTCGGTTTGTGCCTTTGATTGAAGGCGAGGCGGACGTGGAGCGGAATGGATGCAAAGGCCTAAAACACTGAGCGCGCCAATCATGCGGGGAACCGCGACGATCGTGGCGGTGGGATTGCTGACCGGCTGCCTTCGCCCCTGGGCGGAGCCTGCTCCTGAAATTGTCTCGAAGCGCCCGCAACAGCCTGTGGTCACGGCCTTCGCAGACAATGGCGCCGCGGCGCCGGTCCTTGTTCCAACCGCGGCAACCACGGTGGCGCCGGCCAAAACACCCGTCGTTGCACCTTCGGTTGCGCCGACCATCACGCCGGCTGTCGCCGTACAGGCGACGGCCGGACCACGCGTTATCACGGTGACGGAAGACGACACCTTGTACCGTATTGCCTGGCGGGAAGATGTGGCACTCCAAAGCTTGGTCGAGGCCAACGGCCTGACCGAACCCTATATCGTTGTCCCAGGTCAGAAATTGACCGTGCCAAACCTGCCTGAGTATGTCGTGCAAGCCGACGACACGCTCTACGCCATTTCGCAATGCGCCGGCGTCGCGGTAGGCGACCTCGCACGCACGAACGGGATCGATGCGCCGTACATCATCTCGCCGGGTCAAAGGCTGCGGATACCAGAACGTACGAATTCACCGGCGTGCCGGGACGGCAAGACGGAAATTGCGGCGGCTACCAAACCCCAGGATAAGCCTCTTCATTTGACCGCCGCGACACGGCCGAGCGCGAAGCCGCCGGTAACGCGCGCGGTCCCGAAGACGACAACGGCGCCGGTGCCGATCGCGTCGCCGCCAAGCCGCTCGGCTGCGGATTTCCTGTGGCCTGTCGACGGCAAGATCGTCTCCAGTTACGGGCCAAAACAAGGCGCGCGCCAAAACAACGGGATCAATATTGCGGCGACATCGGGCGCCCCCGTCCGCGCCGCCGAGAACGGCGTGGTGGTGTATGCCGGAAACGAACTGCGCGGTTACGGAAACCTATTGCTCGTACGACACGCGGACGGCTGGACGTCAGCCTATGCGCATAACGAAGAACTGCTGGTGGACCGCGGTGCGGTCGTCAAGCGGGGGCAGGTCATTGCCAAAGTCGGAACCACAGGAAGTGTCAACACACCACAGAGCCATTTTGAACTACGGAAAGGAGCCAAAGCTGTCGACCCAATGAAATATCTCAGTCCACGTTAGGTCATTCTAAAATCCGGATTTTTTGCCGGTAAACGCGCTAGGTCAGGTCCCCAACCGCCGCACCTTCGGTTGCCAGGCCGACCTAGCGCATTTTTTTTGAAATTTTGCCGACAATGCACAGGCGGAAGACGGCCGCGCCAGGCGGAAATCCCGCCTCTGGTGCACACCCGCATTACGCGGTGAGCCAAGTCGACGACTTAACCGCTCAAACGTTTACCCAATCGTCCCGCGAGATCCTGGATAAATTGCCAGGCGACGCGACCGGAACGACCACCACGCGTTACCGCCCATTCGATGGCATCGGCCCGAAGCGTGTCATCCGCCATTTCAAGGCCAAAGGCATCCGCGTAGCCACGCACCATCGCCAGGTAAGTGTCTTGATCGCAGTTGTGGAAGCCGAGCCATAGGCCGAAGCGATCCGACAACGAGACTTTCTCCTCAACCGCTTCGGATGGGTTGATGGCAGTCGATCGCTCATTTTCGATCATGTCGCGCGGCATCAGGTGACGACGGTTCGACGTCGCGTAGAAAATCACATTGTCTGGCCGGCCCTCGATGCCGCCATCGAGCACGGCTTTGAGCGATTTGTAGGACGTGTCGTCCTGGTCGAACGACAGATCGTCGCAAAACAGGACGAACCGTCGGGACGACCGCCGGAGCTGGTCCAACAGGCGCGGCAACGATTCGATATCCTCACGGTGAATTTCAATCAGCACCAAGCGACCTTCGCTTCCCGCAATCTCCGCGTGCGTTGCCTTCACGAGTGAGCTCTTGCCCATGCCGCGCGCCCCCCATAGGAGCGCATTATTGGCCGGCAGGCCGTCGGCGAACCGTTGGGTATTGTCCAGCAATATGTCGCGGACCCGGTCTATACCTCGCAGCAAGTCCAACGGCACGCGGCTCACGGAAGGGACCGGTTGCAGGCGCTCCCCTTCGGGCTGCCAGACGAAAGCATCCGCCGAATCTAGGTCATTGGCCGGCACCACCGTCGGCGCCAGGCGCTCCAGCGCCGCCGCGATCCGATCGAGCCGGTCCTTGAAGTCCTTATCGTCGGTCATCATGTAACCGAGCATTCCTGCCTGTTCCGGGGCTTGGTGGGCGCGGACGGTAAACGCAGGATGGGAGGGGGTCAACGTGCCGTTTTCGGCGGCGCTGGCCCGTGTTGCAAACCCTAAAGGGATGGGTATAGTCCGGCGGGCCCAGTGGCCGATGGTGAAAGGCATTTTCCGATCATGTTGATTTCTCCCGCCTTCGCGCAGGATGCCGCCGCGGGCGGCGGCGGTGCCATGCTGCAACTGCTGCCATTGGTGCTGATTTTTGTCGTTTTCTACTTCCTACTGATCCGACCGCAGCAGAAAAAACTCAAGGAACACAGACGCTTGGTCAGCGAACTGACGCGCGGTGACAAGGTGATCACCGCCGGCGGGCTACACGCCACGGTGATCAAGGTCGATGATGATGATCAAACACTGATTTTGGAGATCGCCAAGGACGTCCGGGTCAAGGCGCAGCGGCATACGATCGCGGAGTTGGCGAGCAAACCCGAGCCGCGCGCCGCAAACGATGACGCCAAGGCGGCGAAGTCGTAGGCACGCCGTGATGGGCGACTGACCGGGAACGATCATCCATGCTGCGCTTCGAACCTTGGAAAATCGTGATGGTCTGCGTCATCGCCCTGCTTGGCTTTGCATACGCATCACCGAATTTTCTGAACAGCGAAACGACCAAGGGCTGGCCGACCTGGGTACCGCACCAGCAAGTGAATTTGGGCTTGGACCTTCAGGGCGGCTCCCACCTGCTTCTCGAGGTCGACATCAATGCTGTCGTGGCCGAACACATGGAGTCCTTGGTTGACGAAGCCCGGGTGCAGCTTCGTTCCGAGAGGATCGGCTATACCGGCCTAGCCCGGGTGGACCAGACGGTTGTTCTTCAGCTCCGCGATGTCGCGGATACCGATCGCGCGCAGACGCTTCTGGAGGAGATCGACCCGACCGCAGAAGTCGACATCGATTCGGACGGCGCAGTGAGCATCGCGCTCACGGAAGCCGCGGCTGCGGAGCGCCAACGCAACGCGGTTAGCC
>JANQOH010000357.1 GCA_028289725.1 Alphaproteobacteria bacterium | reverse complement strand
CACGCTGAAGGAGCAAGGCGTCAAAGTGACCTACGCGATCCACCCGGTGGCGGGCCGTATGCCGGGCCACATGAATGTGCTGCTGGCGGAGGCAAACGTGCCATATGAAGAGGTGTTCGAACTCGAGGAGATCAATTCGGACTTCCCGACCGCGGACGTCGCCTTTGTGATCGGGGCGAATGACGTGACCAACCCCGCCGCGCGCACCGATCCGTCAAGCCCGATTGCCGGCATGCCGATCTTGGACGTCGACAAAGCGAAAACGGTGCTGTTCGTCAAACGCTCGCTGTCGCCGGGCTATGCCGGCATCGACAATGATCTGTTCTATCAAGAAAACACGATGATGCTCTTCGCCGACGCCAAGAAGATGGTTGAGGACGTCGTTAAGGCGTTGTAGCGCGGGTCATCGAGCGGCGATCACGCCAACCTCAACGATAAAATCGGGGCTCGCAAGTTTCGCCTCGACGCACGCGCGCGCCGGCGCGGCGCCCTCGACCAGCCAGGCATCCCAGACCGTATTGATCGCGTCGTAATCGCGAATATCCGCGAGCCATATGGTGGCCGACAGCACCTTGCTCTTGTCGCTGCCGACTTCGCCGAGCAGTTCATCGATCCGCCGGAGAATGTCCTCCATTTGCTTGTCCGCCTTCGCGCCCGCGGCGTTCAGAGCAACCTGCCCGGCCAGATAGACCGTGTCGCCGTGCACGACGGTTTGGCTCATTCGTTTGGCAGTGTGCTTTCTTTCGATGGTCATGGTCTCTGTCCTGGTGCCGGTAAGGTTGTCGGGAGAATAAGGCCTTTGCGCCGATACCGCACCCTTGACAGTGCGGCCTCACCCGCTTTCTGTAGTCGCAGCGACGGCGGGTCGTGACGGCACGGCTGGCAAGACGTCCGCGTATTTGGTTGATCAGCGGTGAAGCGATATGAAGCGACTCGCAATTCTGTTGACCGTACTTTTCCCGTTATCCGCTTACGCGGTGGAGTCTACGGGCGGCCTAAGTATTTCTAGCGAGGCCGTTGTTCAAGCCGCGCTTGAAAGCGGGTATTTGAGCCCGGAGGATTTTGCGGTCGAGAGACCAAACCTCCCGGATATCGCGGCATTCGGATCGCACAATGACGGCGATTTCACGGTCACCATGCTTGGGGATCCGGATGGCATCCAGCAAATCCAGATTTTCATCAGTACGCTCACCAATAGCGTCGACAAGGGGCTCACCACAGCCGGCGATATCATCGCGGCGATTGCGCCGAATCATCCCAACCCGGATCCAAACATTGCCCAGCAGATGCCAACTGCATCCCGGAGCACGCAATGGATCGGTCAAAACTTTATCGAAATTTGGGATGCCTGGCCGGGCCGCGGCGTGCGCCGGGAGTGGCGGAATGGGAATCAACTTTTGGTATTTGAGGGCACGCCCTCCGAGTTTTTCTTTTTGACGATCACCGCGTTCGACGCGGACTCCCAAGCCGATAACGCCGCGCTCGCCGACGTGCGAGATTTCGGTCAGAACGTCAGTGATGATACGGCCCTGGAGCAAACCAAGTCGCTCGCGGAGGACGGTGACGCGGCGGCCCAATATGCCTTCGCCCAGGCTCTCTACTTCGGGCGCGGCACGCAAAAGGACTTTGACGGCGCGCTGCGCTGGTACCGTATGGCCGCCGAACAAGGATATGTCCCGGCCCAAATGAGTCTGGGCAAGTTGTTCCCGAAGCGGTCCGGGATCGAAATTGATCCGGAAGAACGGCTTCGCTGGTTGGGTAGCGCGGCCGAACAAGGCAATGCGGAAGCATTTCACGAGCTTGCGACTTGGGTTTTCCGGGATCAGCGTGATCGCCAAGAAGCGGACAAGACCTTCATTTGGTGCCAAATCTCAGCCGAACTCGGCAGCGGATACGGCCAACTTTGCCTGGCCACGCGCTACTGGAATGGATGGGGCGTGAGACGCGACGATGCGGAAGCTTACACCTGGGCGACAATTGCCGCCGCTGAGCTTGAGCCGGGATACACGGCCATGAACGCCTCATACATGCGCGCAAAATACCGCCGCAACTTGGACGACGATCAAGCACGCGCCGCGGAGGCCAAGGCCGAAGCATGGACCGCCAAGAGCTATGAAGAGCTCAAGTCATTTTGCGAGACAGACGCATGCGCTATATGGCGATAGTGGCATCCCCGAATGATGAAGGGAGTTATGGGACGACAGACGCAAATGTCGCCTCAGCCAATGATGACGTGACAGGAACCAAAATCAACGTCCGCACAAGTGGGTTAAGATGAGGCATCTAGCGATATTTTTGGTTCTGACCCTTCCACTTTTCGGATGTGCCACCGAAAACAATGTGGGTCTTGGATTGACGAGCCCTGTCGAAAAAGCGGTAGGTCTTGGCGTATCAAGAGAAGCGGTGATCGAAAAGGCGCTCGAAGCTGGCTATTTGAATCGCGATGATTTCGCCGTCACGAAACCAAATATTCCAGCTCTCGCCGCATATGCAGCCCATAAAGGAAGCGAATTCGTTCTCATCGCCACGGGCGATCCTGGTGACGTGCACCAGGTCCAAATGTCAATTAGCGCGCTTACCAGAAACATGGAATTGGGGATATCTACCGCCGGGGATATCTTGAGCTTGATTGCTCCCGACCACCCTGCGCCGGACCCAAACATCGTTCGAGAGATGCCGAATGCGTCCGACAGCACGCGATGGGCGGGACAAAATTTCATCGAAGTTTGGCAAGCTTGGCCGGGCCGCGGTGCGCGGAAAGGTTGGCGCATCGGCCAGACATTGGTGGTCTTTGAGGGGTATCCACCAGAACTGATGATCTTGACGATCGCCGGTACCGACATCGAAGTGGACGCGTCATCAAGTCCCCCCGAGCAAACGCTAACATCTGAAAACAGCGGCGCACCGGATACATTGTGGACAGATGATTATGAGACCTCTCTCGCGACAATTCGGCCGCTTGCGACCGCCGGGAATGCGGACGCTCAGTACGAGTTGGGCAATGCATATTATTTCGGGTGGGGGGTTCAGGTCAGCTACACCGAGGCCGTCCATTGGTACCGGTCGGCCGCCAAACAAGGCCATGAATTGGCACAACTATATCTTGGGAAGGGATTTCCACACGGATCAGGCATCAGAATCGACGCGGCGGAGAAACTTCGCTGGCTGGGAATGGCCGCCGACCAAGGCAATGCCGAGGCCTACTACGAACTCGCAGCGCAACAATCTCGCGATCCTCGCGACGCGGATATGGCCGCAAGAAGTTTCACATGGTGTGCAATTTCGGCAAACCTAGGAAACGGCTTGGGCCAATCGTGCCTAGCGAGGCGCTTCGAAACTGGCCACGGCGTTGAGCGCGACCTTGTGCGCGCGCTTATGTGGGCGACAATTGCGGCTTCGACACTGGAACCTGGACTTCGGGCTATGGATGCCGTGTACATGCAAGCAGACTATCGCGAACGTTTGAGCAGAAACCAAATCGCCGACGCCGAAGAAAAAGCCGCAGCATGGATGCCAAGACCATACGGCGAACTTAAGTCGCTCTGCGACAGCAAAGAATGCGCAATCTGGCGATAGTTTCCGCCACCAGTGCGTGCGGTGGCTATTTGCCCATGAAATTTCGGATATGACCATGCTGACCGCAGATCAGGCCAAGCAGTTCGAATACCGTGGCTATCTCGTTTTGCCCGGCGTGTTGTCGCCGGATGAGGTTAATGCGCTTGCGCGTTCCATCGAACCCTTGGCGGCGCGGCCGGGTCCCGAAGTCGCACGCGAGCCGGAAGGCGCGGCGCATGTGGTTTATGGTGTTCATTTATTTGACGAGCGTTATGGGGCGTTGGCGCATCACCCGATTCTTGTCGCGTGCGCCGAACAGTTGCTTGGGCAATCATTTTTTGTTCATCAATCGCGGTTGAACGTAAAGCAGCTTGATGGCTCTGTGGTCGCTTGGCATCAGGATTTCGCGACCTATCACCGCATCGATGGCATTCCTGACGCCCGCGGGCTTGTGATCGGCGTGCTGTTGGACAACGTAACCGCCGCCAATGCGCCCGTCGTTGTGATCCCGCGATCCCACACCCTCGGCATCGTCTCGGAAGCGGTGATCGACGACAATGTCCGCGACCATGAGGGTGCCGCCAAATACCGTTACGACATATTGCCAGCCACCATGGAGCGGCTCGTATCGAAATTTGGAACCGACGCAATTTTGGGACCGGCTGGCACGTTGTTTTTCATGCACGCCAATCTCGTGCACGGTTCGAGCATCAACATCGTGCCGCAGCGACGTGCGATCGCTTATATCAATGTCAGCCCCTGCGATAACCGGGGCGAAAGCTTCACGCGTCCCGACTATTATGCGGCGCGCGATTTCTCGGCCGTGTCAGCGGCGTCCGACGACTGTTTGGTCCGCTTCAATCGCGACTAGCGACCGGGTCAGCGCCCCTTGAATTGGGGTTTGCGCTTTTCCATGAAGGCGCGGCGGCCTTCCGCATAATCTTCACTGTCAAAGCAAGCGCGAACCATGCGCTCAATCATCGCAACGTCGCGGTCGGCCGGATCCTTGAGCGCTTGGCCGATCGCGGCCTTGGCGGCCTGGACGGTCATCGGCGCGTTCTGCGCGATCGTTTCGGCCAGTTCGCGCACCGTTTGTTCCAGCGTGTCGCGTGAGACGACGCGGTTGACCAAACCGATGCGCAGCGCCTCGTCGGAAGAAAATCTGCGGGCAGTAAACAGGATTTCCTTGGCGAGCGCCGGCCCCACCAAATTTGTCAATGTGCGCAGTCCGCCAAAGCCATAACCGAGTCCGAGCCGCGCGGCCGGGATCGCAAACTGTGAATCCTCCGAGGCGATGCGAATGTCCGCCTGCAGAGCAACCGCCAAGCCGCCGCCGATGCAGAACCCTTGGATCATGGCGATCAGCGGCTTCTCGAATTGCGTCAGTGCGCTTTGCGCGGATGCGGAAATCCGATTGTATTCCTCTTCCGCCTCCGCCGACGATCTGTGTTTTTCAAACTCGGATATGTCGGCACCGGAAACGAACGCCTTGTCGCCCGCACCGGCCATGACGGCGACCCGAACGTCATCGTCCTCGGCATACTGCGCCACGATCCCCGCGACCGCGCGCCACATATCGATGGACAGCGCGTTACGGCGCTCCGGATTGTTGAAGATGATCCAGCCGATGCCCGCTTCCTTCCGCGCGATCATTTTCGGCGTGTCGAGCTGAATTTCCGTCACCGCGTTCATCCGAAACTGCTCCTCAAATCACGCCGCGTGCGCGGAGGTCCGCGATCGCGTCCGCGTCGTAGCCCAGGGTGTCCAAAATTTCATCATTGTGCTCACCCATCTCGGGCGTCGGAATGCGCGCCTCCGGCGGCTGCGGCGTGCGGGTCAGGTGCACCGCCTGGCCAACGATGCTGAGCGCACCAAGCTGCGGATGGCTCATGGGATAGGCGATACCAAGGTGTGCGACCTGCGGGTCGGAAAAAGTTTGATCGATACTGTAAATCGGACCGCATGGCACACCGGCCTCGGCCATTTCTTCGATCCATTCAGCGCTTGGCCGCTTGGCGGTGATCTCCGAAAGCTTCGCGTTTAATTCGTCCCGGTTCTTCGACCGAACGTCCGCGGTCGCGAAGCGCTCGTCCTCGCCAAGCTCCGGCGCATCAATGACCTTGAGGAATCGTTGCCATAGCACTTGTCCCGCCGCGGCGATGTTGATGGCGCCATCCGAGGTCGGATAGACCCCCATCGGGATTCCAGTCGGATGGTTGTTACCCGCTTGCGGCGGCACGTCCTTGTCGATCAGCCAGCGCGCCGCTTGGAAATCGAGCATGGCAATCTGCGCTTCCAAAAGCGATGTGTGAACCCACTGGCCTTCGCCCGAACGTTCGCGTTCGAATGCCGCCAAAATCATGCCCATCGCAAGGTAGTTGCCGGCCGACAAGTCCGCGATCGGTATTCCGACCCGCACCGGCCCCTGTCCCGGCAAACCCGTGATGGACATCAGGCCGCCCATGCCCTGCGCGATCTGATCGACACCGGCCCGCGCGCTATACGGGCCGTCCTGTCCGAAGCCCGAAATGCTGCCGTAAATGATGCGCGGATTGATTTCGCGCACCGTGTCATAGTCGATGCGCAACCGGTGCTTCACATCCGCGCGATAATTCTCGACGATGAAATCGGCGGTCTTCGCCAGCGCCATAAAGATTTTGTGCCCATCCTCGCTCTTGAGATTGAGCGTGAGGCTGCGCTTGTTGCGATGGAGATTGAGAAAGTCGGGGCCGTGGCGCGCGCCGCCGAGCCCCTCGGTCGTCGACTCGCTTGGCGCTTCGATCTTAATAACGTCAGCGCCCCAGTCACCGAGATGACGCGCGGCGGTTGGCCCCGCCCGCGCGCGCGTCAAATCAAGAACAACCAAGCCATCGAGTGGTAGTTTGGCATTCGGCATCGTCGTCTCTTCGTTTGCTTCCGGCGGGCCTATTCCGCTGCTTCCGTCACGGCTTGCTCTACTTCCACCTCGATCGGCACATAGGTGTAGGTCTTTGAAATGATCTGCCACCGTCCGTCGAGTTTGAGCATGCTGAGATAGTCGGTGAACAATTTCGTGCCAATGGCGATCTGCACTTTGACCAACGCCGACTCCTCGCCGGACTTATCGATCGACAAAATCCTGTCGTGACGTTTATGGCCCGCCGCCGCCGGCGCGGCGCGGTTCGCCACGCGGTCATAAACGGCATCCATCGGATCATCTTGCAACGGTCCGTCGGTGGCCGTGTAGAGGTGACAGCTAGGGTGAAAAATCTTTTTGAGCGTCGCGATATCGCCTTGATAGAAGCCATCAAAATACGGCCGCATCGCCTCTGTAATTTCACGATAGGTCTGGTCCATGGTGCTCCTCCTGTTTCGGGATTAACCGCTACGTTTTAGACCGTCGATACCGGCGCGCAAGGCATCGCCCAACAAGCCGATATCGTACGAGTATGTGACAAATCGGAAACCGCGGTCGATCCACTGTTGACCCCATTCGATGTTGGGCGCGAGAAAACCGACGGCTTTGCCATGCTTATTCGCCGCCGCGACAATGTTGTCGATCGCCGCCTGAAAGTCCGGGTGGTCGAATTGGCCGGGGATCCCCATCGTGAGCGACAAATCGAAATGGCCAACATGCGCCATGTCGATCCCCGGTACCGATAGGATTTCGTCAACTTTCTCGACGCCCTTCGCGGTTTCAATCAAGACCATCACGAGCGTCCTTTCGTTCGCGATGGCCATGGTCTTTGCAACATCCGGCGACGCATAGTCGTCATGCGCGCCACCGAACATGGCGCCGCGAACGCCATGTGGCGGGTATTGCACCCACGAGGCAATCTCCTCGGCCTCGGCTTTGCTCTCGACCATCTGGTACATCAATCCCATGATGCCGACGTCGAGCAAACGGGCGGTCGCGGTATAGGATTTTTCCGGCGGGCGCACCAAAGGCACGATATCAAGGCCGCGGCAATAGGCGACTTGGCGCTTAATCTCGGCTTCCGAGATCCCGCTATGTTCCATATCGTACATGATGAAGTCCGCGCCAGCATTAGCCACGATCGTGGCCAGGCCCGGGCTCGCGAACTCGAATATCATCGTCCCGTAGACATGCTCGCCGCGGGCGAGCTTCGCCTTTACAGAATTTTCGCGCATGGCGAAGTATCTCGCTCCTATTCCCGATAGAACTTGTCGCGCAACACGTCGTGATGTTTTACGTTGCGAGTCTTGAGCCGCGTCCACGCGGTTTCGATCGCCGCAGAGCGATAACGCGCGGCGGCGGCTTCGTTCAACGTCACGACCTCGATCCCGCGCCGGCGCATCTCAGCATCCTCGTCGCGGGCCAAGCCGCGAAACGCTTCCATCGATTCATTTTCATGGGCAATGGCCAATTCCTGGAGCGCATTACGGGCGTCTTCAGGCATCGCATTCCACCGGTCCAGATTGACCAGAATTACGACATCGGTCTGAAAGTAAGCCGGATCGATCCGAAATTTGAGGAAATTGTCCCAGGACAGATCCATCATGCCGACCGATGGCCAACCGAGACCCGCCACGGTTCCACGTTCGAGTGCGGTATAGACTTCGGATACTTTGATCGACACGTAGGTCGCACCGAGGCCTCGAAAAAACTCTCGATACAGTTGGGCCCCACGGATCCGTTTGCCGCTCAAATCGGGCATGCCTTCGCTATTGATGCCCGGCTCCTCGGACAAATAAATATGAAAACCGTGTCCGGCGTCCGGGTGTGCGAGCAAAAACGCGTTCAATCGTTCCTGGTGGATGTCGTTGAGTAACTGCAATCCGCCATTTTCGCGCTGCTCGTTCGGGTCGAGATTGCTGCCGAGCAAAGCGTCGACCTCGGGCACCATGCCGAGATAATAAGTCGCGGGCCCGTAAACCATATCGATAACGCCGTTGCGCAAGGCTTCGGGCTGCTCCGGCGTCGGTATCGCTTCTGGTCCACCGATAAACTGAATCTGCACGGTGCCCGCAGCACTCGCGTTCACCTTATCGACAAATTTCAGAAAGCTCTCGCCGTAGACAATCGTCCGCGGCAACATCGACGTCGCACGCAGCACCTCCTCCGCCCAGCTCTGGCCGGCCATGAGCGTGACGGCGAGCGCTGCCGCCGCAGCCAATGAACTCATTTTTGACATCCGTTCCTCCCTGTGCGGCGCGATTATGGCGGTATTCGCCGCACGCCGAAAGGCGGCTGGCGCTTGATCCATCGTGTTTCGCCGTATAATCGAACACAAACGGCCAAAGGGAGGAGCGCCATGACCGCCGCACCCGCGATGATTACACAGCCGCGCCTAATGCTGATCGGCGCCGGCGCCTGCGACCAGATCGCCGATGCGATGGCCAAAATCGGCGTCCAAAAACCACTCATCGTGACCGATGCGTTCGTCCGTGACAGCGGCATGCTGGCGCGGGTCACCGACGTGCTGGATGACGCGAAGATCCCCTGGGACGCCTTCGCGGATACGGTTCCGGACCCGACAACCGAGGTGATTTCCAGCGGCGCCAAAATATTGAAGGACGGTGATTTCGACGGCATGATCGCCCTTGGTGGCGGCAGCCCCATGGACACGGCAAAAGCCATGGGCGTTCTCGCGACCCACGGCGGCGCCATGCGCGACTACAAAGTGCCGCAACAGGTCGACACGACCGATTACCCCGTCATCGCCATCCCAACCACGGCGGGCACCGGCTCGGAAGTCACCCGGTTCACCGTAATTACCGATACCGAGACCGACGAAAAAATGCTGTGCGCCGGCTTGGCTTATGTCCCGGTGTGCGCCTTGGTCGACTACACCTTGACCATGACGATGCCGCTACGTCTAACAGCCGATACCGGTATCGACACGTTGACCCATGCGATCGAGGCCTATGTCAGCCAGAAGCGGAACCCTTTCGCCGATTCCATGGCGCTTTCTTGTATGCGCTTGGTGGCGGGCAACATTCGCACGGCATGCAAGGAACCGGATAATCCCAGCGGTCGCGAGGCGATGATGCTGGCGGCGACACAGGGCGGCCTGGCGTTTTCAAACGCGTCCGTGTGTCTGGTGCACGGTATGAGCCGGCCGATCGGGGCCCACTTCCATGTGCCGCACGGGCTTTCGAACGCGATGCTGTTGCCGGCCATTACCGCCTTTTCCGCACCGGACGCATTGGACCGGTACGCCGATTGTGCCCGCGCGATGGGCGTTGCGGACGCGGAGGTCGGCAATCAGGCTGCCGTCGCGCATCTGCTCGAAGAGCTTCGGGCGTTAAACGATGAACTCGAGGTCCCGACGCCGAAGGACTACGGTATTGAAGAAGAGAGATATTTCGCGCTGCTGCCAACCATGGCGCAGCAAGCCCTCGATTCCGGCTCGCCGGGCAACAATCCACGCGTGCCGACGACCGATCAAATCGTCGATTTGTACAAAGAGGTTTGGGCCTAGCGCATCGAGGTGCCGGGGCTGGCCGCATGACCGAGGCCTCCGCCGACTTGGGCGTTGTCGGCCTCGGCGTCATGGGCCGCAACCTAACGCTCAATTTCGCTGAGCACGGCCATCGCGTTGCGGTTTACGACCGGTTTGCGGACCAAACCGACGCCTTTGCGGCCTCGGGCGAAGCCGATCCGTCGTCGATCGCAATTTGCGAAAGTCTCGAAGACCTTGTTGCCACGCTGGCGCCACCGCGTGCCATCTTGCTGATGGTGAAGGCGGGCCGGCCGGTTGATGATTTGATCGATGAACTGCGCGCGATCCTTGCGCCCGGCGACATGATCATCGATGGCGGCAATGCGCATTACAAGGATACGGCGCGGCGCGGGGAAGCATTGGCGGATGATGGCCTGCTTTTTCTCGGCGTCGGAATCTCGGGGGGCGAATTCGGCGCGCGGCACGGCCCTGCCATCATGGCGGGCGGCGATGCCCACGCATTTCAGCGCCTATCGACACATCTGACCGACATTGCCGCCGAAGTTGGTGGCACCGCGTGCTGTGCGCATCTTGGCCCCGGCGGCGCCGGTCATTTCGTCAAAATGGTCCATAACGGCATCGAATATGCCGTCATGCAGGCGATCGGTGAGACTTGGCTGATCATGCGCGACCTGCTGGGGTTCGACCGAAAGGCCATGCACCGAACTTTCGCCCGCTGGGCCGACGGGCCACTCAGTTCGTATCTGATCGAAATCACAGCGGACATCTTGGCGACCAAAGATCCGGAAACCGGCGGTCCGCTTCTCGACGTCATCGCTGATCGCGCCGGCCACAAGGGCACCGGACGTTGGACCGCGGAAGCGGCCCTCGAATTCGGTGTCGCCGCGCCCACCCTCATCAGCGGCTATTTGGCCCGGGCCTTGTCCGCTGACAAGGACGGTCGAGACAACGCGATTGGCGCGTTCTCGGCCCGGGAAACGCCGAACGATAGTCGGGGGAACGTGACCGTCCAAGCCCCTGAAGCGGCTCTGCGATGCACCATGATTGTCGCGTATAGCGAGGGGTTTGGATTACTGCATGCCGCCTCGACACACCACAAGTGGCGGCTGGATATGGCCCAGATCGCACAAGTGTGGCGCGGCGGTTGCATTATCCGTGCGCGTTTGCTCGATACCATCGCGTCCGCCTACGCGGCCGAAGCAGACCAAACTTTGTTGATGACCGCACCGGCGATCGCGAAGGTCTTGTCCACATGCCAGGACGGATGGCGGGAAACAATTGCCACAGCTGTGGCGCAAGGTGTGCCCGTCCCAACACTTGCCGCGTCTCTCGCATCGTTTGACAGCTACCGGCAGCCCAAATTGTGGACCAGCTTGGTTCAGGCGCAGCGCGACTATTTCGGGGCGCACACTTATGAGCGGACCGATCGGCCCGGCACATTCCACACCAATTGGCTGGGCGAAGATGGCTGACCCAACAGCCAAGGACTGGCCGACCGTCATCGTCGTGATGGGCGTGGCGGGTTCAGGCAAGACGACGGTCGGGCAACGCCTCGCCAAACGCCTGGCTGCCACTTTCGAGGAAGGCGACGCCTATCACAGCCCCCAAAATGTCGAAAAAATGCGCGCGGGAACGCCGCTTACCGACGCTGACCGAGGGCCATGGCTGAACACGCTAGCGGCGCATATAGAACGCTGGTCCAGCGATAACCGGCGCACGGTCCTCGCATGCTCCGCTCTCAAAGAAAGGTATCGGACGCAGTTGCTCGGCAGCCGCCGGGCGGTCGCGCTTGTATACCTGAAAGGTTCGGAGGATTTGATCCGCCGCCGCCTCGAAGGGCGGCGCGGCCATTACATGCCGGTCGCGCTTCTGGCCAGTCAATTCGCGGCCCTGGAAGAACCGAAGTCAGCGATTGTGGTCGATATCGGCCCGGACCCGAAGGCAATTGTCGAAGAGATCTGCGACCGTCTCGCCAAATGCCGGGTTGGCACTTAGGCCGCGGCGAAAATCGGCGTCATGTGCGGCATCTGCCATTCCCAAATGCGAATGGTGCATTGAGATGTCCTCGCTCGCGCATTAAGCAGGCTCGCAATATAAGACATTCGAAAATGAGGCATCTATAAGCCGGCGGCGTGGTCAGCGGCAACGGCGACAAAGGGGAGGATATTCGGGTGGATCTCAAACTGGCAGGTCGGACGGCATTGATCACGGGTGGTTCGAAGGGCATCGGACTCGCGGTCGCGAAATGTCTCGCATCGGAAGGATGTCATCTG
>JANQOH010000342.1 GCA_028289725.1 Alphaproteobacteria bacterium | reverse complement strand
GGGCGCGCGCAAGGCCAGTGGCCGCCCGTGCCTCATCGACGCTCGCCGCAGACACCGTTTGTCGTTCGGCCAACTCTTGCTTGCGTGCCAGGTCGGATTCGGCGCCCACAAGTGTCGCCCGCGCGCCCGCCAGGTCGGCTTGCCGTTGTTTGACCACCACTTCATAGGATTCGCGCTCCAGGAAGAACAACAGGTCGCCTTCCTGAACCTCGGCGCCTTCCTGGAAATTTCGTTGTTCGATGACGCCTTCGACGCGCGCGCGTATGTCGACGCGATCGATCGCCTCGATCCGACCGACGTAACGAAACTGCGGCGTGACATCGCGCGTAGTGACCGGCGCCACGACGACGCTCGGCGCGACGGTCTCCTGCGCCTGTCCCGGCGTCCCCGAAAAAACCAGCGCCCCGAAAAGGGCCGAACACCCAATAACTAAACCCACTCGTCGCATGTCGGCGTTCCTACGTTTGCCGCTCAGGCATTGGCATGACGATCCCGAAAGCACGTTTGCGATTGATGATCATCGCACATCTCGCCCGCAAACGCCCGGTCAGGACGGCTCACCGCCCTTCGGCGCGCCAACCGAGCATCAGGCCGCCGAGCGCGAAGGCGAGCAAGAGCCAGGGCGGCATCAGCGGGACTTGGTCGAGACCGGTCACCAGGAATTGGCGTTGCTCGATCAGGCCGATCCAGCCACGGCCCGCCGCATCCCGGCCTTCGCGGACACGGCGCGTCGACGGCAGGCCGTCGCGCGCGAGCCATGCCAGACTGCCGCCTGTAGCCTCGACCGCCGGCGCCAGGACGGCATCGGTCGCACGCACATCTTCGAGTTCGCGGCCGAGGCCAGAACCCGCGATGGCGATGGCCGACTGGTCATCATGTTCGAAACGGTACAAGCCTGGATTTTCGGATTCGAGCACCGCCACAGCCCGGCCGTCGCCTTGGTCGACCAAGGTTAGTGTTTCGGTTTCGCCGTTCGGCAATGTCACGGCGACCTCACCGTCGATCGGGCGCAGGCTGCGTCGGGTGATCTCGACCCGGCCGTCTTCGGCCACCGCGATCAGGTCTTCTTCCTCCAGGTCCGGCTCTTTCATCAGCCAGTGCACCAAGCGGCGCAGAAGGTCCGATTGCGGACCACCGCCCTCGAACCCGCGCGCCCACAGCCACGAGTGATCGGACAGAAGTTGCGCCACGCGGCCGTCGCCGATGCGGTCGAGCACCAAAAGCGGGCGCTCCTCAAAACCGTTCATGAGCGTCGTGCCGGAGCCCAAATCGACGTCGAGGTGACGGAACCAGCGGCCCCAGCTCGGATCCTGTGCCGCGACATCGGCGCCATCGCCGAGTTTATTCGCGCCCGGCAGGCCGGCGGTCACCGGGTGGCGGAAGCCATCGCGCGCGATGCGCGGGGTAAATGCGTCACGGAAGATGCGTCCCGTGGGACGGCCCGGCAAAATGGTGCCGAGCGGCGTGCCGGCAAGACTCAAAGGTGACGCGAAAGCCTGGCCGGCGGAATCAAGCACCGCGCCGCCGCCGACCACATAGTCGACCACGTTGCTCAGATAGACCATCGGCAGAATGCCGCGCCGGTGGTAGCTGTCAAAAATGATCAGGTCGAATTCGTTCAGATTGGCCGCGAACAATTCGTTGGTCGGGAACGGAATCAACGACAGTTCGCGCACCGGCGTCAGATCCTGCTTATTTGGCGGCCGCAGGATGGTGAAGTGAATCAGGTCGACCGACGGGTCGGCTTTGAGCAGATTGCGCCAGGTGCGCAAGCCCGGGTTCGGCTCGCCGGAGACCAGCATCACGCGCAACCGGTCGCGCACGCCGTTGATCACGGAGACCGCCCGGTTGTTGTCCAGCGTCAGTTCGTTATCGCCCTCATCAACCTCGATCTCGAACGCGCTGATGCCGGCATGTTCGAGCGGCAAAGTAATCTCGGTTTCTTCGCCGATGCGGGCGAGCGCGCGGCCGACTCGCTGGCCATCGGCACGCACGACGATCGGCGCCGACGTGCCTTCCCAGCCCTCATCGTCGACACGCACCGCAATGGTGACTTCGTCGCCGACGATGCCGTAGCTCGGCGCGCTTTCGATGGCGATCCGGCGATCGCGTTCTTCCGGCGCGCCGGTGAGCAATATGTGAATCGGCGCCGGCACCGCCTCGGGCAGCGCGTCGTCCAAATCCGGCGCGTCGTGAATCTGGCCGTCGGTGATCACCACCGCGCCGGCGATCCGCTCCGGCGGCACGTCGGCCAACTGGCTGGACAACGTGGCGAACAAGCGCGTGCCGTCGCCGCCGCTGTCATGATCCATGGTCACCGTGCGCACTTCCAAACCGGACAAATCGCGCATCGACTCGGCGATCGCCGCGCCGGCCTCGCGCGCCTGTTCCGCGCGGTCGCCGATCGCTTGGCTGCGCGATTGGTCGACCACCACCACCGCGACATCGTCGAGCGGTTGGCGTTGTTCCCGGACGGCGGAGGGATTGGC
>JANQOH010000333.1 GCA_028289725.1 Alphaproteobacteria bacterium | reverse complement strand
GCGCGTAGATGTCTTGCGGCGACGGCAACGTGGCCTCGATCCGATGCACGTCGTTTGGGTGCAGCGCGAGAATGACTTCGCCGACGTGCCACGCCCAGCTCTGTCCCTGGCTTTCACCCCGCACGACAACGTCGTGTACGGTGAGCAGCGGATTGGACGCGCTGCCGTGCAGGCTGGTGCCGCGAAAACTGACGCCTTCTCCGGGTGTCTCAACGGCGGCGGGTTGGTTCAGCAGCAGGGCACGGGCTTGGTCGGCCATGCTCTGCCACAGATCCTGCCAGGCGCCCAGGGCGACCAAAAACACGGCTGCAGCGGTCGAAATATCAGCTCCCATGGCGCGCCTTACTTACCCTGCCTATGCTGCTTACAGATGATGCGTCATGTCAGAAAACACAGTGGCTGACCAGAACGATCCCGCGACGGTCGCAATTGTCGGTGAAGATCCCGCCGCGCGATTGCTTGCGTCCGCGCTTTCGGATCGCGGCGTCGACGTGGCCGTCGGCCGCCAAGATGCCGGATCACGGTCCGAGTTCGCGTTTTCCGTGAGTTTTGATGCAGACGACGCGGCAGCCAAATCACGGTTTCGCGATGGCTCACAATTTTTCGCGGGTGCCGCGGCGCGCACTGGTGAGACCGACGGTGAGGCACTGGCCGTCGGCGACGCGCGCAATCTCGCCTGGAAGCTCGGGCTTGTTTTGCACGGTGATGCTCCGCTTGCGCTGCTCAACAGCTATGAGATAGAGCGGCGGGCGGCCGCGCCCGACGCGCCGATCGATTACACGGCGTCGCCGCTCACCAGCCAATTCGGCATCGACAAAAAGTTTCGTACCGGTCCGCCCGCCGGCACCGAAATGCACGACCACGCCGTTGAGCCTTCCGGGTACGACACGCCGGTCTCCTTGACCGATCTATGCGGCAAAGGCTTCGCGGCCTTGTTCTTTACCGGGGACTACGATGCCTTGCCGCCGGTCTTGGCGACCGGACTGCGAAACCTCCAAACGGCCGCGGTACCGGTCGCCACCATCGTGGTCAGCGCGTCCGCGTCGGCCGCATCCGACGGTTTTCCGCTGATCGTCGAGCCCGATCGTGCGCTCCATCGTCAGTATGGCGCCATGACCGGCGCGTTCTATTTGCTGCGTCCGGACGGTGTTGTCGCCGCGCGATGGCAGCATCCGAGCCTCGACGCTATATCGGCGGCGTTGCGTCGGGCGATCGGGCACACGGATGCGTCCGCCCAGCCGGCGCGTTCGAGCGGCTGGTAGCGACCTGATTGACAGCACGGCGGTAAGCGCGGAGAAAAAGCGCCGCATCGACACGGGAGGAAAATATGGCCCCAGACACAAGTGCCGGCGACGACCGGTATACGCGATTTCCCAGTCTCGGCTTCGACTGGCCGGCCGAGCGCGTCTTGCGCATTACGATGGGTGGCGGCGATCGGCTGTCGTCGGTCGGTGCGGACATGCATGGCGAACTCGCCGAAGTATGGCGCGCGATCGATGGCGACGAACGCGTCTCTGCGGTGATCTTGCGCGGCGCCGGCAAGGGTTTTTCCGCCGGCGGCGATTTCGATCTCGTCGAGTCCATGACGGTCGAGTATGACGCGCGCGTCCGGGTTTGGAAGGAAGCGCGCGATCTCGTTTACAACGTGATCAATTGCTCCAAACCGATCGTGTCCGCCATGCACGGTGCAGCCGTGGGCGCGGGATTGGTTGCGGGTTTGCTGGCCGATATCTCGATCGTCGGGCGCACGGCGCGTATTATCGATGGCCACACGCGTCTCGGTGTCGCGGCCGGGGATCACGCCGCGATCGTTTGGCCCTTATTGTGCGGCATGGCGAAAGCGAAATATTATTTGTTGCTATGCGAACCAGTTTCGGGTGAGGAAGCCGAACGCATCGGTCTTGTCTCGCTTTGTGTCGACGACGATGCATTGCAGGACAAGGCTCTCGAAGTCGCGAACAAACTGGCCGCTGGCGCACCGACGGCCATACGCTGGACCAAATATGCGCTGAACAATTGGCTGCGCAGCGCCGGACCGACTTTCGATACCTCGCTGGCGCTCGAATTTCTCGGGTTTACCGGTCCTGAGGTTAAAGAGGGCGTCGCGTCCCATAAGGAAAAGCGTCGCCCCGACTTTCCGCCCGACTCGCCTTTGTAGAAACCCAACAAAGAAAAAGCCCTCCCCCGGTAATGAAGGGGAGGGCATGGGTCGGAGCGCCTCTTGCGCGAAGGGACGGGCGGTTAGCCGACGCCGAGTGGGGTTGCGCGGAACAGAATATTGCCTTGGCGGTCGATCAGCAGCAGAAGCGCGCGGCGTCCGGCTTGCTCCGCCCGCAGGATCGCGGCGCCAATGTCTTCTGGCTCGTACACCGGCTCCTGACCGGCTTCGACGATCACGTCACCGACCTGGATGTCGGTATTCGCGGCCGGGCTATTGCGGTCTATGCCGACCACAAGCACGCCAACCGCATCCGGCGCCAGGCCATATTGCGACACAAGATCCGGCGTGATGGGCGCGACCGCGAGACCAAGCTTGGTTTTCGCGGGCGCGTCGTCTTGCTCACTCAGGGCGACATTGCCTTCGTCGAGCGCTGCGATCGTGACCGACAAGGTCTTTTCACGGCCATCGCGCAGGACGTCAACCGGCACCGTCTCGCCAACCGGCGTGTCGGCCACCATGCGCGCGAGGTCGCGTGGATCCTCGACCGGCCGGCCGTCCAAGTGGGTGATGACGTCGCCGGAGCGCAAGTCGGCGAGCGCGGCCGGGCTGCCGTCGGTTACGCGTGCAACAAGCGCGCCATCAGTGTCTTCAATGCCGAGGCCTTCGGCGAGATCACCGGTGAGCGGCTGAATTTGCACGCCGAGCCATCCGCGGATCGCTTTGCCGTGGGTGCGAAGTTGCGCGATGATCGGTTCCGCGAGGGTCGCCGGGATCGCAAAACCGATACCGACATTGCCGCCGCTCGGCGACGCGATCGCGGTGTTGACGCCGATCACCTCGCCCTCGAGGTTGAACAACGGCCCGCCGGAGTTGCCGGGATTGATCGGCGCATCGGTCTGCAAGAAGTCGTCGTACAGGCCGGCATTGATGTCGCGGGCGCGGGCCGAAATGATGCCGGCGGTCACGGTGCCGCCGAGGCCGAAGGGATTGCCGATCGCGAGCGACCAGTCGCCAACCCGCACGGCGTCGGACTCGCCCCATGTGACAAAGGGCAGCGGCCGATCGGCCTTGATTTTCAGCAACGCCAAATCGGTTTTCGGATCCGCGCCGACGAGCGTCGCGTCATATTCGCTTTCGTCATTGAGCGTGACCGTGATGTTGTCGGCGCCGCTGACGACATGATTGTTGGTCACGATATAGCCGCTTGCGTCGATCAAGAAGCCGGACCCGGCGGCCATGCGCCGGTGCATCGGCTCCTCCATGTCGGGGGCCGGTTGACCAAAATATCGCCGGAAAAATTCTTCAAGCGGGGAGCCGGGCGGCGCTTGATAGGGAATGCGCCCCGATTGCGGGATCGCTTTTTCCGTGGCGACCGCGACCACGGCCGGCGACAATTTTTCAACCAGGTCCGCGAAGCTGTCGGGTGTACCGCGCGCATGCGCAGTGAATGGCGCGGCGGCGGTCGCGAACGCGAACACCACAAGGGCGAGCGCGCCGGCGCTGATCGCCCGAACAGGCGGTTCGTCTATGGCAGGAGTTGCAGCAGAATTCATGTGTCTTGGATCCTTACATCGGAACGATTTCTAGGATCGGCTCGGCTGGCCGTCGCGCGGCAGATAATTCCACTGCCGGACATGTTGAAGCACGGATCACCGGCTTGTGAACGCCGCCCCGAAATGGCCCATTTGACGTCGGAATCCGGCCACGATTATGGCGCGACGCGGCGCCGGCAGTCGTCGATGACGTGGGGTGGAACGAACCGCAAAGCAAGCCAAACCAACACAGGAACCAACAGCAAATCGTCGAGCTGCCCGAGGACCGGAATTGCATCCGGTATCAAATCGATCGGCGACAGGGCGTAGGCGAGGGCGGCCCACAAGAGCCACCGGGAGAGGCGCGGCGTGCGGGGATCCGCGATGACCAGCCGCCAGACCCGTGCTTCCCGGATCAGATGCCGCGTTACCGTGCGCAGACGCTGGCCGAGGCTAGAAGTCGTAATCGTAGTCATCATCTGCGCCGCCTTCGTCTTCGGCGGCGGGTGCGGCGGGTTCGCGCACGCGATTGTCGATCGGCGGCAGAGATAGAATGTAGGCCGCGACCGCCTTCAAATCGTCCGCGGTGAGGTGGCTCGATCCGTGATCGACAAGCAATTTCATCTCGCCTTGGATATCGTCGCCCGACGGCATGAAGCCGGTTTGCAACAGCCAGACGATATCGCCCTCGCTCCAGTCCGCGATCCCGGTGTCGTCATGCGGCGTGATGTTCGGCACGGTCGAGTCGTCGGGCCCTTCCTTGTGGCCGGCGTAGGCCATGGCCTTGCGTTTGACGCCGAGTTGGTTGCGCGGCGTATGGCATTCGCCGCAATGGAGCAGATGCTCGGTCAAATACTGGCCTCGGTTCCAGGTCTCGGGTTGGTCCGGATCGGCACGCCATGCCACCGGTTTGAAGAACAGAAATTGCCAGCCGAGATTGGCGACGCGCAGATTGAACGGGAATGCGAGATCGTGCGCTTGGTTCGGGCGCCCGTCCGCCGGCAGCGATTGCAGATAGGCCCAAAGGTCCGCGATGTCGTCGCGGGTCATGCCGCTATAGGCCGGGTAGGGGAACGCGGGATAGTAAAGGCCGCCGTTCGGTGCGCGGCCACGGGTCATCGCTACGGCGAAGTCGTTTGCCGACCATCGGCCCAAGCCGTGATCATTGTCCGGCGTCAGATTGGGTGCGTAGAAAACACCGAACGGCGTTTCGACTTTTCCGCCGCCGGCGAGTGGCGCGCCATCGCCGTCAAAGTCGGTGTGGCACGCAATGCATCCGCCGGCGCGCGCCAAATAGGCACCGCGCTCGACGGCGTCGGGATCCGCCGCACCGGCGAACGGAAGCGTCCAACACGCCGCGACGATCCCTGCCAGCCAGGCGGCGACGGAGGCGTGTCGAGGCCCCCGTCGCGCCCACTGAAGCCGTCTACTGCTTTTCGCGGAAATCGTCGTGACAACCACCGCAGGTTTTGCCGAGCACGCCGAGGGCCTGCTGGATTTGACCCAAATCACTGGTGTCGGCGGCGACCACCATGGCCTCCGCGGCATCTTGCGATGCCTTCAACGCTTTGACGAAACCGGCATTGTCTTCCCAAATCGACGGTAGGGCGCGGGTCTTGCCGGCCTCTTTTCCGGTCCCCGCCGGGAACAACGGGTCGGCGGCGGCGAGACCATCGCGGATTGCCCGCGCGTTGGCCGCGACATTGCCGATATATGTCACTTCGCCTTTCGCCACCATGGCAATGTTGCTGATATTGGCGCCAACCGACTTCATGAGGTTTTGCCGATAGCCGAGGATTTTGTCCGGCTCGTCCGCGGCCAGCGCAAATGTCGCGCCGCTCATGGCGAGCCAGCCTAGGAGTCCGATTGTCCAAGTCGCCTTCATTCTTGCCTCCCTCT
>JANQOH010000396.1 GCA_028289725.1 Alphaproteobacteria bacterium | reverse complement strand
GCCCGCGCATTCGCCTGGCGCCCATGAACGATTGGGCGGTCAATCAGCCGGCCGAACTGGCGAAAGTGCTGCCGGTTCTGGAAGACATCCAATCGGCGTTCAATGATGCGGAACCGGACGGCAAAAAAGTCTCGCTCGCCGATCTGATCGTTTTGGGCGGAAACGCAGCCGTCGAGGAAGCCGCGAAGCAAGCGGGCCACGACGTGACGGTACCATTTGCACCGGGTCGGACGGATGCATCGGCGGCGCAAACCGAAGCCGCGTCGGTGGCGCATCTTGAGCCAACGGCCGACGGTTTTCGCAACTACATCGATCGGCGCCACAAGCGTCCGGCCGAGGAGCTGTTGGTTGAACGCGCGCAACTGCTGACCTTAACAGCGCCCGAGATGACGGTGCTTATTGGCGGCATGCGTGCTCTGGACGCCAACCACGGCGGAACGCGGCACGGTGTATTCACCGATAAGCCTGGCACGCTAACCAATGACTTCTTCGTCAATCTCCTTGAAATGGGGACCAGCTGGCGAAAATCGTCTGACGATGAGACGGTTTACGAAGGCCGCGACGATGCGACCGGTGCGGTCAAATACACGGCGACGGCGGTCGATCTCCTGTTTGGTTCGAATTCGCAATTGAGAGCCATCGCAGAAGTCTATGCGAGCGACGATGCCAAATCGGCCTTCGTCGAGGAATTCGTCGCCGCCTGGAACAAGGTCATGACGCTCGATCGCTTCGACATCGCCTGAGGTCAAACGCGGGTCTACGAAAGCATGTCCAGGGCGGTGCTTCCCGATAACGGGGGCACCGCCCGATCGCTAAGGTCTCAAAGTCGGCCGAGCCACCATCAGCCTGGTGACGTCTCCGTCGTCCAGCTCGGCTCGCGCGTCGCATTCTCGTTAACGAAAGCTTCGAGGTCTTTGACGGCCACGCGAAACTCTCGACCGAGCTTGACCGCACGCAATGCCCCACCATGGATCCAAGACCGTACGGTGGGCTCACGCACTTTCAGAAGCTCGGCAATTTCATGAGTGGTCATAAACGGTTTGCTGAGCATCAATGAACTCCTTTTTCGGCGTCTTATAGCCATTCAACCCTGATAAAGAACTCTGACACCATTTTAGCGTTCTTGAAAATTGTTCAATGGTGATTACGTGCCGGGTGCGTGGCTCATGGATTGCTCCCGGGCCAAAGTTCTCACTAACGGGCAAGGTTCAGCATGAGCAAGCAGCGGCCACTCCAAGACACACAGTCCGCGGCAACGACGGCGGCGCCACAAACCATTCTCATGGCCACCGATTTGTCGGCACGGTCCGACCGGGCCTTGGAACGGAGCGTTACGTTGGCTAAGAGCCATGGGGCGCAACTCGTGGTCTTTCATGTCCTGGATGAAGATCTCCCGGCCTCGGTACAGGACCGCGTCGCATCCGCCGCCACGGACGAGATCGAAGACTGCGTGTCGAAGATTCAGGGAGCGGAAGGCGTCGACGTGACCATCGACGTCGCTGCGGGGAAGGACTATCGAGACATCATCGATAAGGCCGACGCCGTGTCCGCCGACCTCATCGTCATGGGAATTCATCGCAATGAGTCCGGGAGCAAACCCTTGGCGGGTACCACATTGGAGCGGGTGATCCGAAAGGGAAAGCACCCGGTTCTGGTCGTACCGGCTCGGGTGAAGGGCCCGTACGAACGCGTCTTAGTCGGCGTCGATTTCTCGGTCTTCTCACGGCTTGCGATCCGAAGCGCATCGGCCACCGCGCCCGGTGCGGAATTCCATATCGTGCACGCCTTTCAGGTGCCATTTGAAGGCTTTCAGCCGGGTCGGGAAGCGCGACGCGCCGTCCAGCAAGAACATGATCAGGAACTGACGCGCATGATCGAAGATGAGATGGCGTCGCTGATCGATGTTTCCGGCCAAAACCTGTCGGCCGAGAGGCCGCCGCACAAGCTGGTGCGGCACGGCGATGCGGGCGCGGTCCTCCGCGCGGAAGTCGAGCGCGTGAAGCCCGATCTGTTGGCGCTGGGCACACACGGCCGCGTGGGTCTTTCCCACGCCTTGCTTGGCAGTGTCGCCGAGGATTTCCTCAACAATCCGCCGTGCGATGTTCTTGTCGTAAAAGCGTGGTGATCCGCCGTCGGTCTTGTTCCGCCGACCAATCGCCCCGAATTCAATCTAGGAATTCGTTACAACCGGCCGAAACGCTACGCTCGCAGCTTGGCCGAAATTAACATGGTGTTGTCCGAAACAAACCTGTTCGTGGTCATCTGTTTCGCCAGAATACGCTAACCGAGCGCACCATCCGCGCTCCCTTGCAGCCCGAACAAGGCTGCACTGAAAAATGGCGACAGGGACTCGAAACGGGAGAGGGCTTCCATGGCATTCGCTTTTTCGACGTCGACGAAGGAGGTGTTGGAACAAGTCATTCGGGAGCCGCGTTTTCGGGCGCTGACGACCATCCCCGTGTTCGCACCCGTCTCGGTGGGTCTCATCGTCTTGGCTTATCTGTTGTTTGCCGTGAGCTCCTATTTCTATCTCGAGGGCAGCCTGCACTGGTCCGTCATGATGCTCTTGAACGGCATCGCCATCTACGGCGCGTTTACCCCGCTGCATGACGCGACCCATCGAACATTATCGGGCAACCGCTTCATCAATGACCTATTTGGCACCATCGCGTGTTTCGCGTTGTTGCCAGGCATAACGACGCGGATTTACCGATACCTTCATCTCGAACATCACCGTTTCTCCGGTGACAAACATAAGGATCCCGACGAACCTTTCGTGTCCGCGCCGCCTTGGCTGCTACCGTTCGTCCTCGCGGCACCGGATGTGCTTTGGACGATCTGGTATCTGCGGCACTGGTCGGAGCGGCCATGGTCCGAACGGCTCGAATTCGCCGCCGGTATCGCTTTTTATGTCGGGTGGCACGTCGTGTGGTTATTGTCGCCCTACGCACTCGCGTTCTTCCTCCTCTGGATGATCCCGCAGCGTATCGGCGTCACGATCGTCACGTATTTCTTCGCCCATATTCAGCACCCGGAAGACGTTCTCTGGGAAGAAGCGCCGTTTCAAGCGACCGTTTATGTCCGCGCCAATTGGTTTCAGCGCTGGATCATGTTGGGCCAGACCGAGCACTGCTTGCACCATTTGTTGCCAAGCGTGCCGTTTTATCGCTACCACCGGGCATGGGAATCCGGGAAGGCCCTGTTTGAATCCCAAAACGTCCCAGTCCGAAATTTCTTCTCTGGTCCAGAACAGCCGGTCTTGCCACAAGACCGCGCCGCCAACTGGATCACGGCGCGAGTCACAGCGGTGGAAAAGGTCGCCGATGGAATTCAATCGTACGAACTTCGGCCTATCGACGGGTCCGTATTTCCCGCTTTCGATGCGGGTGCCCACATAGACGTCAGGATTGCCGACGGCGTCGTCCGACAATACTCCATGTATAATTCGCCGAGCGAACAAGATCGCTATCTCATTGCGGTGAAACGCGAGGACCCAGGGCGCGGCGGATCGCGTCAGCTACAAGATGAAACCGCGGTCGGCGACACGCTTCAGATCAGCGCGCCACGCAACAATTTTCCGCTTCGAGCCCAGATTGATCGCACCATTCTCATTGCCGGCGGTATCGGTATCACACCGATACTGTCGATGGCCCACAAACTGCATGAGCGCGGCGATGACTTTGAGATGCACATCTGCGTTCGCAACAACGCCATGCTGCCATTCGGATCGAGCTTGCGTGAGCTTCCGTTCGCGGACCGTCTGATCATTCACACAGATGATGGCGAGGCAGCGCAAAAATTCGATCCAGCCACGCATCTCGGGTCCGGCGCTCCATCCAAGCACCTCTACATCTGTGGTCCCTCGGCGTTCATGGCTTGGGTGATTGGCGCTGCCAAAGACCAAGGGTGGGCCGATGACGCCATCTACTCCGAGACCTTTGTACCGCGTGTCATCGAGACCCGCGAAAACAAGCCGTTTGAGGTTGTCCTCGGCCGGTCGGGCAAGGTTCTGAAGGTCAAGGCAGACGAATTCCTGATCGATGTCCTGAACCGTCACAAATGTGGAATTCCCTGTTCGTGCACGCAGGGTATTTGCGGCTCTTGCATCACACCCGTCTTGGAGGGCGAGCCCGACCATCGCGACGCGATCATGACCGATGAAGAGCGTTCAAGGAACGACAAGATGTGTGTTTGCGTCGGGCGGGCGAGGGGTGATCGACTCGTACTCGATGTGTGAGGAAGCTTGGGTCAGCCCAAGGATCGGAAGCCGGCTAACGAAATGCGCTCGGCGTTTTGTCGGTCCACTTCTTAAATGCATGGCGGAAGTTGGCGGCATCCGAGAAGCCGAGCCGGTCGGCAATTTCTTCGGAGCTCATATCCGTGTTTCGGAGAAACTCGATCGCAAGCTGCTGACGCACTTCGTTGAGAATTTTTTGAAATGTCGGGCCTTGGGCCGCAAGTTTGCGACGTAAGGTGCGCGATGACATGTTGAGCGCTCGCGCGACCGATTCCAGACTGCTGTGCTGACGCAGATCCTTGGTAATGATTTCGTAGACCCGATGCGCGATCCCTTCGCGCGTTTCCATTTCAAGCAGGACCTGGTCGCACAGTTCGCGCGTTGTCGCCTCCGTGATTGGATTCGCCCGTTCCAAGGGCCCATCCAGCCAAGCCGTGTCAAATATCAGGTCATTGTGCGGCATCTCGAAACGGACCGGGCACTCAAAAAGCGCCTCATACGCGTCGGCGTAGGGTGGGCGGGAGTAGCTCGCCCAAATTTCACTGAACCGGAAATCGCGCCCGGCCATATCCTTGAAAAGCGAGAAGACCAAACTGAACTGCATCTCCAAATTGAACTGATACAGCTCACGAATGCCGAGCTTATCTTCCATGCGAAAGATGGCGGTGCCGTCGTCTTCGTCCACCAGGAGCGACATGCGAACCGTGGGCGTCGCCATTTGGTGATATTTGATCGAGAACTCTAAGGCCTTACGGAGCGTCGCGCTCGAAATAAGCGCGTAGCCGTATATGCCGTAGTCCGTCAGGCACAATCTGTGCCCGGCAATCAATCCGATCGTCGGGTCTTTCGAGACGCGAATAGCGTTCCGGTAAATTTGGGCTAGTTGTCGGCGCGATATGCGCGCAGTGTTCGAGGTCAATTCGGGCGGCGAAATGCCGGTCGCCTCAAGCAACTCTTCGGCCGATATACCCTGCTCGTGGAGGATCGCCTCCAGTTTGGCCGCTTTGTAGGTTGGATAGATCTTATCATCCATGTCTTACATGGTCCGAATCCGAATTGGCAGATCGTCGCAACCGATCACGCCCGGCGCGCGCTGCGAGCCCTCGGTTCGAGCGGGCGCGCTTGGACAGCGCCGGAGAGCCAAGCCGCGATACGCCGAACAAATGACCGAAGCCGTGCGCGACGCGCCGCCCGCACAATTTCCCGCGCGTCGAGATCCATGTCAGCCGTCGGCGCCGTGCGCGAAAACAAAGCTGACTGCATGCGTGTGAGGGCCGCGGCGCCGCGCGCGCCGAGATTGGCTCTAGCGGTGGCCAGCGGTACGCCGCCCGATTTCGGATAGGTTGCCCTTGCCCAATCCAACGCCGCCGCAAACCCATCGGATGGACTGTCGGCACTTCGACACGCCCGGACCAAGGTTCGATCCGCACGGGTTGGCCACATGCAAAACACGAGGCTCAACAACAGACCGACCAGGACCAGGACTGGTATTGCCATCAGAAGCAGCGCACCGAGTTGACGACCGCGGTGCGTGCTCGCCGCTTCTTCGATCAAGCCCTCGGCCGCCGCCGCAACATCGCGGGCCAATGGTTCAATGCGTTTTCCTGGAAGCGTCGCCACCGCAGCTTGATTTGCTCCCGGATCCCAATAATCGACAAGGATCGGGCTGACCTTGACGACATTGTCGCTCAGCATCCGCAACTGCCAAGCGCGCTCGACCCGCGAGACAACGCCGAGTTTGGTCAGTTCCATGCTTTGCTGACCGGTCTCGCCCACCACCGCATAACCGTCACCTTCGGACTGTGTCAGCGGCGGCAATTGGGCTAGGCGCGCGCCGTCGACCGTCATCACCACACGTCGCTCGACCACGCCGCCCGCCACCACCGTGTCCGGAGCCGGCGTCCACTGCTCCTCGATCTGGATTTCATTGGCGACCAACCACCATTTGTCTGCAAATGACGGATCAATCGGGTGAACGGGGATTTCGGTTGCATCGCCGTGCGTCGAGAAAGACTCGGAGCCGCCTTCGGCCGACACCGTTTCCCCCGTAATTGTGATGTCCGGGATCGTCAGCGTGCCGCTGCGTTCCGGAAACACGGCCAAGGTGGTCTCGTAGCCGAAGCCGGGTTTGCTGTAGTGGGTAATGGCCCGTGTACGCGGCGGCGACAATGTCACGACTGTCGCGCCGTCCAACATAGGCTGTTGGAAATGGAGCGTTTCAAACGGATGTGGCGACAGCAGCAAGATCCGCAATCGGATCTGGCCTTGGACGTAGGCACCGTTCCTAAGGACGTGGAATGGTTCGACGATCACGCGCAGTTCGGGGTCGAGCGGAATGACGTCCTCCTGCGCACGAGCCGTCGCAATATGCGCCAACAAAATGCAAAACACACCGAGAACGCGCATCACGGCACTTGTGTCCCGCGGTTCTGATGGGCGGTGTGCAGTCGAACGCGCAAGACTTTGTGGGGGTCGTCGGTAATCAAGCGAAGCAGGATCTCCGCTGCCTGCGTGCTCTCCCGTGCCAGCAAATCCACCGACCCGCGGCCCTCCGGCGTTTCGTGGCCGGTTGCGTCCGGCGGTTTGCTGGCGATTTTTGCCGTTTCCGACGAGTCCGGCGCCTCGCCATCGCCCACGTCGCCAGGCAGATTTCCTGTCCCGGAACCCTGATCGGTGGCGTCTTCGCTCTCGTTGTTGGTTGTTTCGGATTGACTGGGTGGTTGCTGGTTCGGTTTGCCTTCATTTTCGGTTTCGTCGCCACCATCGGCGCCGCCGCCATCGCGCGGCGTGAATTCGATCTGAGGCGGTGAAACTTCGCGCGCACCCATGTTGGCGGCCAAAAGAACCAATTCGAGATTGTGGCGCGCGTCATGATGGTTGGGGTCCAGCCGCAAAACACGCTGGTAGGCCGTGATCGCGTCGCCCAATTGCCCTAGCTGGGCATAGGCTGTGCCTAGATTGTAGTTCTCCAATACAGTTTCGGCCGGCGAGAAGGCGTCGGCGGCGCGCGCATACCGGCCCGACTCATATTCCGCGACGCCGCGCCACAACCGATCCTCAAACAATAAAACCGCATCTTGCGGCCGCCCGTCCTCGAGCAGTGATTTGGCGACGAAATGACGGGTTGGGGGCTCAATCACGCGCGGCCACAGCCAAGCCAGCGCGATGCTGATCAGCAGACCAACACCCAGCGCGATTAGGCGCCCTCTCATACGGCTCTCCGACGGCGGAAAAGTCCCGCCCATAGCAGCAAGGCCAAGCCGATCAGATAGGGCGTCATCTCAATATGAGATTCCGGGTCGCTATGCAGACGAACCTTTTCAACGGCGCGCAAGAACTCGCGCGAAATGTCGGCAAGGTCGTCATAGGAGCGGAGGCGCGCATCGATATCGTCGGCGTAGCCGGGCCAATCGCCATCGGCACGGTCCGGCACGACCACCGCTCTTTGCCATTGCGTTGCCGGCCGGATGTGCGGATCCGGCGCCGCACCGCCGCTGACCAAAATGATCTGCCCCACCACAATATTTGCCCGCGCCAAGACATCTTCGCTGTGGGTCAGGGCAACCGCCATGGAGCGACCCTCGAGCGGCATGACATCGGGCGCGACGACGTTAAGGTACCGTTCGATAAACGCCGCATCGGTGGTAAGCGGCACAACGTCGTAAGCGTCCGCGGTCGCCACGACGAGGGCCGTCGGCACACCCGGCGCGTCGGCGACGAGGGTGCGCACCGCGTGGCGCTGGCTGTGAATGTCGGCGCCGCTCCCCAAATCGAGCGCAATTACACGCCCGGCGATGTTGGTGAAGGATTGATTCTGATCGAGAGGAATGGTCGGCCGCGCGATCGCGACAACGATCACGACGGCAAGAGCTGTGACGAGCCAGGTATCCGGCGTCGTGCTCCGAATCGCGGCGCGGGTCATTAACGCACGCAGCGGAACCGCGATCGCTTTCGGCCAATCACCAGGCAGAGCCAGGCCTGTGCTGGCCACGCGCCGACCCAGCCAGAACGACACGGCCAGCATTGGGATCAGCGCGATAAGGGCCATCGGGTAAATGAGCGTCATCATTCCCTCGAATTGTGCACTGCGATACCCGCAAGCAGCAGCACCGCCAGAATGAGTGGCACAGGCGTCCAGTCCTCAACGACAAATGCCGCCTCCGCATCAGCAGTGATTTGCTCGGACCCGGAAATCATTTGCGCAATCCGCACCAGTTCTTCGGCACTTGCCGCGTGATAAAACGCGCCGCCCGTCGTCTCGGCAATCTGGCTCAGAATGCTCTCACCGTCGCTATTGAGTTCGGCCGAGAACCCGATCGTGTAAATCTTGAGATCATTCATCGCGGCCATGCGCGCCGCATCGAGACCGGTGAGCTCACCGGTATTGTCTTCGCCATCCGAAAGGATGACCAAGACCCGAGACCCGCTCGGCTCATCGCGAAGCGACCGCACCGCCAAGCCCACGGCGCGTCCGAGATCGGTGCGATGACCGGACAGGCCAATCACCAATTCATCGAGCGTTCGCGCAACCGCCCGCGTGTCGAATGTCAGCGGCGCGATGAGATAGGCCTCGTGTCCAAAAGCGATCAAGGCCGCGCGATCGCCGCGGCGCGCCGCCAGGAAGTCACCGATAAAGCGGCGCACGACTTGATAGCGCGCCACTTCTTGGCCATCGAGCGTCATGTCGCTCTCGTCCATACTCGATGACAGATCCAGCGCGACGATCAAATCGCGCCCGGATGGCTTGGAAAGTTCGGGCCCCCGCGTGTATGGCCCCGCCAAAGCAACAATCAGCGCGAACCATCCCAAACCGCGAAGCAGGAGCGCGACCCGCGAATGATGCGCCTCATGCCGCCGCTGCACGGTCATGCCAAATAGCAGGTCTCGAATTCCGCCAGGAACGCGCACAGCGGCGCGCGCAGGCAAGGGGCGGAGCAAATACCACGCGAGCAACGGCAGCGGAAGCAGCAGGAAGGCCCACGGTCGGACAAGCTCAATCATCTATTGAGCCGATCGCGAATGTGTTTGGCGAGAGCCCGCGTGTCATCGTCCGCAATGGTTTCCGGCGCCCGATAGGCAAGCGCCGGAAGCGGCTCAACTCGATCGCGGACGTGCGCAATACGGATCGACAAATCGAGCAACGCGTCCCAGCGCGCGATCGGGTCCGCCAACGCCTCGATCTGGCCGAGTGCGGCCCGCGCCTCGCGCCGCCAGGTGTTCTGGCGCCACCAGCGGACGGCGGCGAGCAAAAGAACGATTGCAAGAAATGTCCAAAGCGGCCACAGGGCGATTACGACTTCGCCGGAATCCACAGCCGACGGCGGTAAATGGACGCCACGCAATTGCGCGAGGATTTCCTCGCGGGTCATGGCGCGGTCCCGACGATTTCGAAGTAGGAAACCGGGGCCAATTTCCATGCCAGCCGCGTTTGGTATTTGGAGAGGTCCAATGTGATCACGTCCAACCCAATTGTATTCGCCTTATAACCTGGTCCGTCATATGCCCTGACGTTTCGCAGCGAAGCACGACATGCTGGCACGATCAAATCGGTCCCCAAGCGGCATCGAGACGGTGCGCGAGCCCGTCCAGTGTATCCTTGTAGGTTATCACCGCCATTTCACAGATAAACGCTACTGAGATCACGGGCGTCAACCGGGCCTTGGATCGGGTAGAAATTTCCCTATTCCGGCGGGTTTTGAGGACCAAACTATGAAAAGATCCGAGACAATCCGAGATTTCGCGCCGGCCGACCTTCCCCGTCTGCAAGAGATTCGCCATGCCGCCTTCAAACCGGTGTTCCACTCATTCCGCCAGATTGTCGGCAAGACCATCGCGTCTTATGCTTTCAGCCGGCTGGAACAGGAGCAGGCGGAACTCCTTGACCGCGTTTGCTCGGCTGACTCGGACCACACCGTCCTTGTTGTCGAACAGGACCAGAAGATTGTGGCTTTCTGCGCGGTCTCGTTTGATCGCGACGCCAAGGTCGGTGAAATCGACTTGAACGCTGTCGATCCAGAAATTCAGGGACGGGGCATCGGCAGCTGGATGTATGAATGCGCGCTGTCTCGAATGCGCGATGTCGGTATGAAGATTGCCACAGTCGGGACGGGCGGTGACTCAAGCCACGCACCGGCTCGACGTGCCTACGCGAATGTCGGTTTCACCGTCGGCGTCCCGAGCGTTTATTTGTACCGGGCACTTTGAGGGTCTCGGACGTGTTCGGGGCGCCGTTTCCGAACATTCGACGCTATGCCATACTCGACCCGCGCATGGATCACATTGATATTCATCAGGTTTGATCGCGTCGCACTAAGTATGAAATCGCGGTTGGATTATTCGCACACGTTGGACGGGTTTAATCAGGGGACGCATTCATGAAATTGATTTCACGCCTGGCGACGCTCTTGGCGCTCGCGCTCGCCGTCATCCCATTGGGACGGGTCGCCGTCGCCCAGGATTACCCGCCGGCGGTCATTTTCGAAACCATGATGGATAGCTTTTTCGGTGACACGAACGGGCTGGTCGTCTTCGGAAATTACGACCTCGCTTTTGCACCCGAGGGTCCGGCCAACGCCATGGTCGGTTTGATCGATTCAAACAATAATGTGCTGGCGCAATACGATATTTTTCCGGATTACCGCGTTCGCGAAGGCGTCTTCGCCCGCATGATGGTGCAGGGCCCAGCGGACGTTCAGCTGACCGAGCCCGGAACCTATACCATGGTCTTCGTCTTCAACAACGAACCCATAAGCCGGTTTCCCTTCCTCCTGCGCCAAACCGGCGACGGCGAAGATCCGTTTGATCCCGAAAAGACTTATGCGTTCGACGGGTATTGGCGCACATTGGCGCACATCACCATGAGCACATTCAAAGACGAACCGATCCCGATTTTCTCGATGTGGTTGGGCGGATTGGATATGCCGGCACCAGACACATTCCAGGAGTACTTCGTCGCGAATTTACTGCGTGACGGAGCCTTGGTCGCCCATTCTAAAAACCAAACGAGCTTCTACTCGAATGGTCATTTTGAGCGCCGCGAGGTGACTTTGTATCAGCCTCATGATGAGCAACAGGCGGCCAATGCCATCCCCCTGACCATGAACGAAATGCTGGTCGACGGGACCTACGTGCTGGATGTGGCACGGGCTTCGGACGGCGCCAAACTCAGAAAGTTTGTGTTTGCGGTCGCGGACGGGGCGATACAGCCGCTTCCGAGAACTCAACTCGGCTTCGACCCCGCCGTGGATTACATGGTGCCGAGAGTGACGAAAAAGGGCTCGACCATGTTCGAATTCGTGGAAGCCATTTGGATCGGCGGAGAGGCGGTCGTGGAATGACAGGCCCCATAGCAGGGAGGCCAGCCGAATTCGAGACGATCTCTCTTGCATTCTGGCGCGAAGCATAGAAAAATCCCCAAATTGACTATGGAGAATGAGAATTATGCGCAATTTGGAGGATGAATGTGCGTGCCGCGATGCGGTGTCACGGAGTTACCGTGAGCTTAGGCAATGCGCGGTGCCGGAAAGATCCGCATTCGAAGCCTCCATCAGGGTTTATCTTTATTACCACCCTGAAGTTCCCACCAATGTCGCACGCCTTACTGTGTCCGCCTGGCTGGAAAACGGGAATAGCCCCGAAACCTAATTCTTTTGTTATGCCACCTCGGCGCGCGCCGCGGATGTCTGGCGCAGAATCCGCACGCCTACGACGCTGAACAGCGTCGCTGCAAGAAGACTCAAGACCAGTCCCGAGATAGCGCCGAGTGCGCTTTCCTCTACTTCGACCGTGCCGTCACCGCTCCGAATGGAAACGACATCGACAACACCGGTGTTGGCGAACGGCCCCGGATTGTAAACGCCACCTCTGCGCTCGAGTTCGAGACGAGACCGAAGGCTTGCCACAGCGCTGTCCAGGCGATTGCGGGAAACCGTGAGACTGATGGGCTCGCCGGGCAAAAGCCTGGCTGCCATGTCTTCCGCCAGCTCGCCTGACCAAATCGGCACCTCAAAGCGAAATGCGGGTTGCAGCATTCCGTCGACCAAGCGTGGCGTGGCGTGGCCAGGCTGAGGGACAAGAAAGGCGATGCAACGAGGGGACGCCCACCAGAACGCACCGTGCGATCCGTATCAACCGACGCAATGGTGCCGTCGATGGTGAGAAGGTCCCGATTGATCCGCTCCTGAACCAAGAAGGCCGTCGCGATCAACCAGCCGACACCGATCGCAAGACACAGCAGACCCGCCATCCGGCCAGTCCTCATCGCGCGCGTGGGCGAAAGTTCAGAGCGAATGCCGCCGGCGATTACTTCCGTACTAATAGGCATCAAATCGGATCCCAGCTTTTGATCGCCTGCGTATCGATTTCCATTTCCAAAACGGACGACAGCGGCCCGTGCTTGGATTTGTTGTAAACCAAAGCCGTCCCTTCAAATTTCAGCGGTTGGTAACCGAATTGGGGATCGTGCGCAGCCAAACCGATTTGCGATCGTCCTGGATCGATGACCATTAGGGCCAGTTCCGGCTGCCAATCCTCTGGCGCATAGTTCCAATCACTGCTACCCGGCGCATAGTTCCGGCATTGCACCGCGGCGATATACCGTCCCTCGGCGTCCCAAACTGCGTCTCCGGTGTACAGTCCATCAATGCGCTTCTCACCAAGTTTGAGCCGGTAGACCGTGAAGCTCCACTCTGCCTTTATGGGTCCCCAGGTAAGCGTGTCGACCGGCTCCAGCCGCGCAACATCTCCGCCGTTCGGCGAAGGTACTTCGATGACGGCGGTTTCCTTCCAGCTCATCGCCCATGGTCCGGTGAGAAAAGGGGAAATGGGGCCGGCAGATCGCTCGATGGCCGACGGCGCAAAGCCCCTTCACGGAATTGAACCAATCGCCGTGCATCGGCGTTTTGGCCGTCAACACAAAGGCAGCAGCGAGCCTCCCGTGGCCACCACTCAAATATAGAACCGCCGAGCCCCATTGCTATTACACAAGATGTGCAGTTGCATGATGCACGCGCGCCAGTTGTAACAACCGGATCCGACCGCCGACCCATGCGCGACTTGGATCAATGCATCGGGGTGCCATTGGTGTTCGAATGTATCGGCAAAGACAGGTTCGCTAAGAGTGATCCAATCATGCGGAATGACCGTACCGTGAAAGGGGAATCAAGCTGCACCAAATCCGCAAACCTGCCCGAACGCTAGACGCAAATTCCACCGCGTCACCACATTGGTGGCGTGACGCCTTTTTACGCACGGGTGTTGGCCGAGGGTCGAACCGGCCTACGTCACTCTTTGCCCCCGATCTGCGGTTCGTGTTTCGTGGATCACCGCTCGACGTCCAATCCAATTTCGAAAGCTGATATGACAGAGCCCGCCGAAGGAAGAAATGGACATGCAATCGATACGCTCCACAGCCTCGAGTTCCGCATTGAAGGCGTACATGTCGCATTTGGCGACAACAAGGTCTTGCGCGGGATCGATCTAGAGATTGCAAGTGGTGAGGTAATCGCGATTGTTGGCGGTTCCGGCAGCGGCAAAACGGTTTTGCTCAATACAATGCTTGGGTTGCTGACACCGGATAGCGGACGCGTTTGGGTCGCGGATCATGCGAACGCTGCCGGCGCACTGGTCAGTCTCGACAAATTGGGCGAAGAGGATCGAGATCACTTACACAGCCACTGGGGCGTGGTTTTTCAGCGCAACGCGCTGTTCTCCGGCAGCGTGTTTGAGAATATCGCGCTTTGGCTGCGCGAAGTCCGAGATCTGCAAAACGCAGACATCCGGCCCCTGGCGCGCTCCGTGCTCGAAGCCGTGGATCTGCCGTCCGACGACGCGTTTCTCGAAACTTCGACTGGAAGTCTGTCTGGCGGAATGGCGAAACGATTAGCCGTCGCACGCGCGCTCGCCATGGATCCGATCGTGATTTTCTACGACGAGCCGACGAGCGGCCTCGACCCCATCAGCGCGGCGCATATTCAGGATTTGATCCAGACTGCGCATTCCGACCGCGGGCGCGGCCGTCCGACCCGCACCAGCGTGATCGTGACCCACGACAAGGACTTGCTAAGCCGGTTGGAGCCTCGCGTGATCATGTTGCACGAAGGTCATATTCTGTTTGATGGGCCGTTCGCCGATTTCCACGCCTCCGACTCGCCGGTCATTCGGCCTTATTTCGAGCTGATGCCGACCTACCACCTACGCGGCGCGCCCGGCTGAAGACGGGTCGGCGTTTCGCGCCGCGAACCCGACGCGGCAATAATCATCGAGCCACGGAGTCCGATAGCCGTTCGCCGACCAAAGTATCGGGAAGAAGCTCTCTTTGAGTTCAGGGTCGCCCGCAATTTGGTAACGGCGGTAGATATAGCCGCCCGGTCTTTCGCTGAAACGCACATCGCCACGCAGCATATGGATGCCGATCGACCGGCGCGTGCGATCGTCACTGTGGTTCGCACCGGACCCGTGCCAAATCTCGCCGGCATGGAACACAGCCGATCCGGCGGGCACCTCGATCTTGACGGTTTCGGGTCTTGCGACGCCGGCGGCTTCGGCGGCAAGCCGCATGCCGGCGCGATAATCCTCGGCGATGTGGAAATCGCGCGGCAGGGGCGCCACCGGCCAATGATGCGACCCCGGCACGTATTCGATGGTGCCGGCATCGCGTTTCGTGTCGTCCAAAGTAACCCAGCAGGTCACGGTCTTCGGCGGGTCGAGGAAATCCAGAAACGATGTGTCTTGGTGGAGCTTGATGGGCTTGGCGGCCGGCGGCTTCCACCAGATGGTGTCCTGGCCCAGCCGGATATCACGCCAATTCATCAAGCGCGCGGCGGCAGCAGCAACGTCCGCTGACAGCACCAAGCTCGCGATGGTCAAATCCGATTTCCACGCATTGCCCATATGCCGCGTGGCGTCGGGCAAGCTCATGCCTTCGCGCCAATGCCACTCATCGGGATAGACGCCGGTGTCGAAGTCACCCGCAAAAATACGCGGAAACGTGGCGCGCAACGCGTCAAGGCTCTCGCCATCAAGCACGTTTTCCAGAACCACAAACCCATCGCTCTCGAACTTCGAGAGCTGATCATCGCTGAACGCAAACGCTTCTGGACAAATCATGTCGCTCCAAATATTCAAATATTGACCCTGTCGACAGAATAAGCGACGGTATTTCGTAGTTTCAATCGAATAAATGTCGTTAATTCCATGGATTCTGCGAGTCTAGACCGAACCGACATCGAACTTTTGCGCCATTTGCAGAACGATGCGCGGATGTCCAACAAAGAGCTCGCAGCGGCGGTCGGGCTGGCGCCATCGAGTTGTCACGAGCGGATCAAACGGCTTCGAGCAGATGGCGTCATCAAAGGCGCCCATGCCGAAATCGATTTTACTGCGCTGGGGTATGGACTGGAGGCGCTCCTGTTCATTGAACTCGCCAAACACACACGCGACGTGGTCGACAATTTTTTGACGGAAATCCTGAGCATCCCCGAGGTGCGGTCCGGCTTCCTGGTCACCGGCAGTCACGACATGGTGGTGCATGTCGTGGTGCGCGATATGACGCATCTAAAGAACCTGGCGCTCGACGAGTTCACCAGCCGGCCTGTCGTCACAAAGATCGAGACCTCGATCATCTTCCAGGCGGCCCATCGCCATGACCTGATGCCTGTCGCGCGTTAGCCGCCGCCTAAGCGGAGCGCGCGCCGAGATAGCCCAACTCGACCGTCGGGGCGATATTTGAGACCCGCCGACGAAACTCCATGTAACTGTCATGGATTTTTGTCGCGTGCGCATCCTTTTCGGCGGTCTCACGCAAAACCTCTAGGCTGATACGCAAAAATTCGGCGATCACATCATCCGGCAACCGTTTGAACTGGACGCCGTGTTCCGTTTGCAAGACCTCGAAGCTGACGCTGTTTTGATGCGTCGACTCCGAATACAGGCGATTGGCGCCATTGTGGGCTGCGACCTTGATTATCTCTTGAAGATCAGAGCTAAGGCCGTCATACGCGGCGCGATTGACCATCAATGCGTTTGAGGCGCCCGGTTCATGAATGCCGGGGTAGTAGCAAATCTTGGTAATTTTCTGGAATCCGAACGCGAGGTCGGACCAAGCTCCGCCCCATTCGACGGCATCGACCACGCCGGACTGCAAGGCGCTCATAATCTCGCCGCCCGGCATGTTTACCGATGTCGCGCCGAGACGGTTTAATACTTCGCCGGGTAGTCCCGCCATGCGAATCTTGAGGCCCTTGAGATCGTCGAGAGACCCGATTTCACGGCCATACCAACCGAACATGGATGGCGGATTGATCCCGGCGACAAATGAACGAATGCCGACATCCGCATACATTTCGTCCCATAGGGGTTGGCCACCACCATACTGTATCCAGGCATGTTGTTCATGCGGCCCGAGCCCGTTGGGCACGCCCCCGAAAAACGGCGCACCGGGATGTTTGTTAATCCAATAACCGTCCCAGCCATGACCGAGTTCAGCGATGCCGCCGCGAACCGCATCGAACACTTCAAATGCAGGAACGATTTCGCCGGCGCCATAGACTTTCACCTCTAAGCGGCCGTCGCTCATTTTGGTAATTTGCTCGCCAATTTGATTGGCCGTCATACCGAGGCCAGGAAAGTTCTTTGGCCAGCACGTCACCATCTTCCAGCGCAGTCGCCCTTGCGAAAGCGCAGGTTTTGGGAACGCGGATGTCGCCGCTATGGCACCTACGGCACCGCGCTTCAGTATCGACCGACGATCAAGAGCCATCTTTCTCCCTCCGGTTGTTCTTGATTCTTGGCCGTCTCGGGTAAATCTTGCGGGCCCGATAATTACGGCAGGTGCTTTTTCAGAATGCTGAGCCAAGATAAACGGTAGCGCAACGCCACAAAGACATGGCCGCGATGCTTTCGGCGCGCGCCAAATACAGGACGACCATGAAGACTTCGATCGCGATTGGCGGCTACGACCACAAGGACATTCGTGGCACGGTAGAATTTGTCCGACAGGCCGAGCGGCTTGGTGTCGACCACGTATGGTCGGCCGAGGCATGGGGCCAGGACGCCGTCACGTCGCTCGCCTATATCGCCGGACAAACCGAGCAGATCATGCTCGGAACCGGCATCATGCAGATCAGCGCACGCACGCCTTCGATGACCGCCATGACCGCCTTGTCATTGAATGAACTTTCGAGCGGCCGCTTCATCCTCGGACTAGGCGCCAGCGGACCACAGGTTGTCGAGGGCCTCCACGGCGTTGCGTATCAGGGACCTCTGACGCGGATGCGCGAGACCGTCGACATCGTACGCATGGGATTTCGCGGCGACAAAATCGCGTATCAGGGCAAATATCACGTATTGCCGCGGCCGGGTGGCGAGGGAAAGGCGATCCGGCTCGATCACAGGCCGATCGACATTCCAATCTACTTGGCAACGCTGGCGCCGAAATCCCTCGAATATACGGGAGCGGCGGCCGACGGATGGCTCGGCACATCTTTTTCGCCCGATTTCCCGGACGCCCACCTTGACCACATTCGAAAAGGTGCCGAAGCCGCGGGGCGCAATCTCGAGGACATTGCGCTAAATGTCGCCTGTTCAATCGCGATCGGCGAAAATGTTGAAGAACTGATTGATGCACGCAAACCGAATGTCGCGTTTCAGATGGGCGCGATGGGATCGGCGAGAACCAATTTCTACAACGATGCGTTCCAACGCGCCGGCTTCATGGATGATGCCAAGGCCATACAACGATTGTGGCTCGACCGAAAACACGACGAGGCGGCAAAACGCGTGCCCGACGAAATGGTCACTTTGTTTGGCGCCATCGGCACGCCGGACATGGTCCAGGCGCGTTTCCGGAAATATCGGGAGGCTGGCATCACCGGGCTGACACTTCGCATGGACGTCGACACCGAGGTGCAGCGCATCGAACTCCTGGAACAAGCTTTGGACCTGCTTCGCGCCATCGAATGAACCGATGATCAGGCATCGAGAATCGCGGCTCCGGCCGCGGCCCGATGATACAATGGGCACCAAACGGGGCCAAAATCGAACGACGGTGCGGCAATGACCGACAACAAATACCAAGCAATAGAGACCAAATTGGTTCATGCGGGGGAGCCGCGGATCGACGGCGCGGTGCGCCTACCGATTTTCCAATCTGCGATGTACGAAATCGACCCCGATGACGCGCGCGGCAGTCGGTACATCCGATATTTCAATACGCCAAACCAGGTCGCTTTGGCCGACAAGCTCGCCGCATTGGAAGGTGGCGAAGCCGCGGTCGTCACAGGTAGCGGCATGGCGGCGATTTCCGCGACCTTGCTGACCCTTTTGCGCGCCGGCGATCACTTGCTGTCTCTCGACAGCCTGTATGGGGGGTCGCACGAGCTAATCACTGGGTTGCTGCCGTCATTGGACATTAGCCACACCATGTTTGACGGCAATCAGCCCGAGACTTGGCCCCAATTGCTGCGGCCCAACACCAAGGCGGTGTACGTCGAAACCATCACCAACCCCTTGCTCCGTGTACCCGACCATGAAGCTGTAATTGCGTTTTGCCGGCAGCACGGGCTCATCGCAGTGATCGACAATACCTTTGCATCGCCGATCAATTTCCGGCCGCCTGAATTCGGCTACGACCTTTCGCTCCACAGCATGACCAAATATTTGAACGGCCACTCCGATGTCGTGGCGGGCGCGGTGATCGGACAGGCAGAGCCGGTCGAGAAAATACGCCGTACTTTGTTGAGTCTTGGCGGCGCGCTCGACCCACACGCGGCATTTTTGGTGAACCGTGGCGTCAACACGCTTGCCTTGCGCGTTCGGCAACACAATGAAAGCTCCTTGAAGGTCGCCAAATTTCTGGAAGGCCACCCAAAAATTGCGCGGGTCAGCCACCCGGGCCTGAAAAGCCATCCGGACCATGCACGCGCTACGCAATTGCTCGATGGCTTGAGCGGCATGATCGCCTTCGAAATCGACGGCGGCGCCGATGCGGCCGAAGAGTTTTTTTCCCGCCTTAAGATTCCGCTCATTGCGCCTAGTCTCGGCGGGCCCGAAACTGTCGTGACGCGTCCGACGACCACTTCGCACGCCGGTCTCGCGCCAGAGGAACGAGAAGCTCTGGGCATAACCGACGGGTTAATCCGATGCTCCATTGGGCTTGAGGACGCCGACGAACTGATCGCTGATTTTGATCAAGCCTTGTCCGCATAATCGTAGGTAGTCGGTCGTCGCGCGTTTGATCTGCGCAACTTTGCTCGCTAAACTTTTTCACCGGGAGACGCCTCGGCGCGAAAGAAGAGGGCGCTCCGCACCTGAAACGACGACAATCCGGACTACCCGGCGACGCGATCCGCATGGATCGCTTCGCGGACGTTTCGCAATTGGCGAGGTTCAAACATCGGGAGGTGTTCTATGGGGACCTTTTTTAGCGAACGAGAATTCCAACAAGTTGAAACCGCCGAAAGCGCGTTTCATTCACCGATCCCAACGCAAGTGATCTCGAACGGCGAGTTCAATCCGCCGCCACAGTCAAGACAGCAAAAGCAAGTCGAGGAACGCATTAAGGAGCTGGCGGACCTGCACGGCGGCAAACGCGGCATGGATCGCCGCGCATTTCTGAAAACGAGCTCAGGAATGGCGGCCGCATTTCTTGCTATGAACGAAGTCTATGGCGACATCTTCGATGTATCTGTCGCCGAAGCCGCCAACCACGATGCCGCGGACGAGCGTGCCTCAAAAACCGCGGGGCAGTTCATATTCGATGTGCAAACTCATTTTGTGCACGACAACTATACGCAAGAAGGTTTCTTGGGATTCATCAAGGCGGGATCTGAAATTTGGGGTAGCGACGTCGATGCCGAAACCGTCACGATGTACAACCTCAAATTCGAAAACTATGTGCGTGAGATCTACCTCAACAGCGACACCTCGGTCTCGGTGCTATCCGGCGCACCGTTTGACGATAGCTCATGGGAGTTCCTGACCAACGAAGCGATTGCGGAAGCGGTACAAATGGTCAACGCGACCGCGGAATCGACCCGCATGCTCGGTCATGCCGTCGTGCGGCCAGGTCAACCGGGTTGGATGGATGAAGTCGACAAGGCGCTCGAAGAAAGGCCGCCGGCGAGCTGGAAGCTGTACACGATCGGCGACCCGCTAACCGCCGAGACCAAATATCCGTTCTGGCTCGACGACGAAGAGCTGATTTACCCGTTCTACGAAAAAGCGCTCAAGGCCGGTATCAACACCATGTGCATCCACAAGGGTTTGATGCCGAAGGACTATGAGACGAGCTGGCCGGATGTTTGGCAGTACCAAACGCCGCGCGATTTGCTGAAAGCGGCGAAAGACTGGCCCGACATTAACTTCGTCATCTATCACGGCTGCCTTCGGCCTTTGATGGATGTGCCGGGCGAACCCTATAAGGAGTTCGTCGAGACCGGACGCATCGAATGGGCGAGCGATCTTGCCGAGGTGCCGGAGAAGGCTGGCGTCAGCAACGTCTACGCGGAGATGGGCACGAGCTTTGCGTCGACCTGCGTGGCAGACCCACGGTTCGCGGCCGCCATGTTGGGCACGTGGATCAAAGGCCTCAGCGCCGACAACGTGGTGTGGGGCACGGACTCGGTGTTGCACGGGTCACCGCAATGGCAGATCGAAGCCATGCGTCGTCTGGAGATCCCCGAAGAGATGCAGGAGAAATATGGCTTCGCCGCGCTCGGTGGACCGAACAGCGCGGTGAAGAACAAGATATTCGGCTTCAATTCGGCGCGTCTCTACAATCTCGATTTGCGTGCGGACTATCCCCGGTTTACCGAGGACAAATTCGCACAAATCAAAGACGAGTATCGGGCGCGCGGCGAACTCGACTCGCTGCGAACCAATACAAGCTATGGCTATATTCCGCGTGTCACCGTCTAGCGGCGTACACGTCTGAACGTGAGCGGCCGGGAGCTTCTCCCGGCCGTCTTTTTAGTCCGTCTCGCGTGGCGCCTGCCAGCCCCGCATCATGCCGTCTTTCAGAAGGTCCGGCGGTTCGTAGTCGACATAAACGACTTCGTAGTCGCCACCGGCATTGTTGCCCAACCGCATTACGACCGCGCTGTAATCGACGTTTTGGTTCGATCGATCATAGCGGCTTTTATCGAAATACATGCCGAATACGCGCGGCGTGAAATCGCGACCCATGGTGTCGACGAACATGTAGAGGGTTTCGCTCTCCTGATCGTACTTCGAAGAGATCAAGCGGTAGTCGCCGTGCGGTGGATAGGGGTTCGGCAGTCCCAGTGTGTCGAGCAACGCAAAAAGCGGCAGCCACAGCGCGACGGCACCGGCGATAACCGCAATCGGTTTGAGCCAACGCCGCCGATAGAAGATCGCGACCAAAACCACAGCGACGCACACGACGTGCGCGATCAGCAGCGTTCCCCAATTCAGCGTGTCGAAATCAAACGGCATCTGGACCTATCTCTTTCCGCATTGCGCCCTACTCATCGTCCTTGAAGACGCGTTCAATGTTGAACGCATATTTCGGACCGTATTCTGTCGTCTCCGGAAAGATGTCGACGGTGATTTGCTTGTAGATACTAACCTCTTCCGCGACTTCCTGGAGTTTAAGCGCAATGCCAAGCTCGAAGGGCACCCGCAAATGATACGGTTCCGAGCCGTCGGGCCGCATGACAAACAAGAACAGCGCGCCGCCCGACTCATCAACGTCCCAACCCAAAACGTCGTAGCGGCCAGGCAAGGGCCAGGGGTCGGGATATCCGAGTGTCTTATTCGCCAGGTTCAGCGGCAAGATCAACGCGCCGAGTCCCAATGCCAGCGCGGCCGCTTTAAGCCACCAGCGCCTGACGTCGTGCACGAACAACATCACGAACAAAAAGCACACGGTCGCCGCGTGCAGGGCGTAGACGATGATAAAGACAAGCAGCTCCGACATCGCGCCGCCTAACGCTCGGTCAGGATGGACCGGTGCAAGTTATGGATGCTGTCATCGACAAGCTTCCCATCTTCATCGAGGCGGAAGCGCACCACCGTGACCTCTTCCTTTCGGCGTTCCATCAGGATCTCGGCTTCATAGATCTCGCCGATGTCGCCCTTGCCGGTCACCCGGACTTTAACCGGAACCGGCAGCGGTTCCTTGTACTCATTGTACAGATGGATATTGATGACGTATTCGCCGGCATCACGGGTCCGGATCGACATCCACTCATAGTTCAATTCGGACAGGTCGTTGATTTTGCCCCGGTCGTCGCGCTCCAGGTTTAGAGCTGGGCCCGCTTCGTAGATGCCCCAGCCGACAGGAACACCATCAGGCCCCATGCCCCAAAGGTCGATGTCATATGCTGTGCCCGATGGCCACGTCGCCTCGATCAAAATCTGCGTACGGAGCGGCACATCATCGGGCTTCGGAACGGGATTGATCAGGAAGGTGAGGAGAAAGATCACCACCACCAAGCTGAACACCATCAAAAACAGGATATCGCGGAACGCAATTGATGAAGGGTCTTCGTTCTGCCCGCCAAGAATGTCGAAATCAGACACCGCCGCGCGCCCTATACAAGCCTATTCGGCCGCGGCCTGCGCCACCGGATTCTCGGCGGACCGCAAGATTTCAGGGATCACGTCAATGTCGGCACGTTCAACGATATCGACCACCAAGCCGCCGACCGCGCGGATCAGCATTTGGTAATGGATTTGGAGCCAAAGGCCGCCCAAGATCGCCCCCACCAATGTCGTGAACAGGGCGACGCCCATGCCGTTCACAATCTGACCGAGCACACCTTGAACACGCTCGATATTGGTGCCGCCGGCGATACTGTCGCCAAGCCCATTCACGGCGATCACGAAGCCAACGACCGTGCCAATCAATCCGAGCAGGATCAATACATTGGCCACATAGGCCACAATTTGTATCGGCATAAACATGCGCGCGCGCAACGCACTGGCCAGCATGGCTTGATCAAGTTTTGCGCCGGCCAGATTGGCGGCTTTGCGGCGCAGGCGCTCGAAATAATCCGCTGCCGCGCCCGACTTCGCGCCACTCGCAAACAGGCCGACTTCCCGGTTAATGGTAAAGATGTGGAAAGAACTCGTCAGCCAGAAAACGAGAAAAACCAATCCTATTACTATACTCAGATAGCTTGCATCACTTTCCACGACCAAGCTAATCCAATCGCGCAGCCAAGCGATGTATACCAGAAGGGCCGCGAAAGAATTGATCACGAGCCACTTGTACAGCAGCGCGTTCGGATTGTTCATCTGTCCGCCCATATGGCGCTTCCCGTTCCCCGTGCCCAATGCTACCTACTCAATAAAATAGACACCAATACTCACATCAAAGCCCCCATTACTGTGACAGATATCACTGCGCACTTGGCGAGTCCTTCATTGTTCTGAAATCTATATAATAATCATACACTTATAGCATGCTATCGTCTATGGCGCGGCACCTTAAGAGCGATATCTAGCCTTGTCAATCGAAGTGCCACACCGGACGCAGCGCTCGGCCGCGTGAGACAAGATGCTCCTTCGGGCACCTGGCTCCCAATCCAGGCGCGAAGTCGGTTCACCGAACCTAGTCACAACGCGGCTGGAGCTCGCCCGATAGGGCGTTTCAAAAAGTTAGCCATTCCAAGCACTTTCTAGTGGTTGTTTATCGGTTGTATTGATGCGGACCGACGGCCCGCATGTGCTCAAAACACAGCAATTTCGCCATTCTCCGTCGATTGCTTTTTGGCTGTTTTGATGCGATGCTCGAACAACGCGTGGACTTAAAACCTTCTACGTCCAGGGCGTTATAAGAATTCATAAAGGGAGGAAGGGTTGATGAGCGTTACCAGAATCACTGGATTGCTCGCGGCCGCCTCGGCGCTGGTGTTGGCGTCGACGGCGGCGCAGGCTTTTGTGTCGGATGAAGATCTGGCACGGCCCGCGGGCGGCGAATGGCTTCATATCAACGGCAATTGGGACGGCACGCGTTACAGCACGTTGACGCAGTTGAACCCGAACAATGCCGGTGATTTGAACGTCAAATGGATCTATTCGATCGGCGGCGAGACCGACGCGCAAGCGACACCGCTTTATTCCGACGGCATCTTGTATTTGCCGCAGGACAATATGGTGCACGCGGTAGATGCCCGTTCGGGCTCTCGCATTTGGAAGTATGAGTGGGAATTGCCGGAAGACTGGGGCGGCCAGTTTGTGCCTTTCTTCACCGGTAAGCACAAAGGCGTCGCGCTCGGCGGCGACAATGTTTACTTCGTGACCAATGAGTGCACGATCGTCGCGCTCAACGCCAAGTCCGGCGATGAGATCTTTACTCACAAAATCGATCGGCCGTATCCGAAGGATTTCGAACAAGCCGACGATTCAAACGGGTATTTCTGCACCTCAGGACCAATGGTTGTGCCGGGTGCCCTGATCGTTCCGATGAACGCGACCGATACAGGCGGCCTCCAGGGTTACGTCCATGGTCACGATCTTGAGACCGGCGAACAGCTTTGGGCCGCCAACATGATCCCAGGTCCGGATGAGCCAGGCGGCGATACGTGGCCGGGCGATAGCCGCGAATATGGCGGTGCCGGCCCTTGGATCATCGGCTCGTACGACCCTGAGCTCAATTTGTACTTCACGGGGACCGCAAACGCGTATCCATGGAACCCGTACACCGAACGCGACGGCGCCGGTGCCGGCGGCATGCGCAACGAAGGCGCGGCGGCGATCGCGGCCGTGGACATTGAGACCGGTGAAGTGAAGTGGCGCTACACGGCGGTGCCGGGCGATCCGTGGGATTACGATACGCCTCAAACACCGATGCTTGCCACGATCGATGGTCGGCGGACGATCGTTCAGCCAAACAAGACTGGTTACACCCATTATCTCGATGCGGCCACGGGCGAGTTTCTCCAAGCGCCGCAGCACGCGGATAAGATCAACTGGGCCAAGGGCTATGACGCCGATGGCAACCCGATCTGGGATACGCCAATTCCACCTGAGGGCGAGACCGTCGAGATCTGGCCGAGCCTTCTTGGTTCGGTGAACCTGTCTCCGTCGGCACTCAACCCAGACACCGGGATGGTCTATCTGCCGCGTCGTGAAAACAGGATGAGCTACGTGCTCGAGAAAGTCCAAGTGACCAGCAATGTCCAAAATCTCGGCGCGACATTCGAGATTATGGCCGGTGGCTCACAGGTCAACTCGGCGCACGATCTCAAGTCTGGGGCAGAAGTTTGGCGGATCGGCGAATCGCGTGATGGCGATGCCGGCGGTATGTTGACCACCGCAGGCAACCTGACCATTTTCGCGACTCAAGGCGGCTTGGTGACGGTGGCCAATGCGACTACGGGTGAAACGTTGTACACGTTCAACACCAACTCCACGTCGCATTCGGGGGCATCGACCTATTTGGTCGACGGCCAACAATACATCACGTTTGCCCTCGGCGGTTTGCCGCTCTTCGGTTCGGCACCGGATGACAATCCGATCAATCACTCGAGCATCATGGTGACGTTCGGCCTGTAAGGGTAGATCGTCAGTCTTGAGTTACGACATTGAGGGGGGATGGCGTGCCTAGCGGCGCGCCATCCCTTTCCTAAAACTGCGAGGATAAAAAGAATGACATTAAGGCGACTGACGCTGGCCGCGTGCGTCGCGATGGTGGCGGCGATGGTTTGGGCCGGCGGCGGCAATATTGCGGAAGCCGTTGGCGAAGAAGGTAAGAAATCGCCCAATCCGCTCTCCGGCGACAAAGAAGCGGAAGCGGCGGGGCAAACGATCTATCGTGCGAACTGCGCCTATTGCCACGGCATGCGAGCCGACGGCCGCGGTCGGGGCCTCCCGAACTCAGCCGACCTGCGCAAGTTTAAGCGCGGCTACACGAAGTTCGTTCAGACCGTAAAGGAAGGTTACAAGACCATGCCGGAGTGGGGCGGGATGGGCGAGATTAGCGACGAGCAAATCAACCAGATCGGCGCCTATCTCGAAACGCTCGCCAAACGGAACGCCAATTGGGCGGACCCCGACGAGACGTCTGAAGTTGAAGAGGAGGGGCAGGTCATTCCTGCCTCTTCGACCACCAGCGAACCGGCGGAACCAAAAGAGTACCAGATCCACATTGGACATATTTTGACCAGTTGGACCGACACGCCGGGTGAAGTCGGACTGGCGACGATCCTCGAGCAAGAAGCCATGATCGCGAAAGAGCATGCGGGCTATGCGGTCACCGACTTGGAAGACCTGCCGAACATCCAACTCCACACCCGCCACGTGCGCCATGCGGTCGACCCGACAAAGGAACGGTCGGGTGAAGGACCGGGTATGGGATACGGGATCGTCAAGGCGGCGGCAGGCATTATTCAGCATATGGAGTTCGCGCGGGACGCCGGGGACGCAAGCGAGAGCGCGAAGATCCATGCGGAGCACGTGTTAGCATCGGCAAGAAATATTCAATTTTGGGCGGGCAAGACCGTCGATAAGGCGGGTCAAATTATTGGTGGTGCATCCCCGGTTTCATCAGCATTCTATGCTGAGGAAATCGTCGAGCGGATCGACTGGATTCTCAATGGGGTCGACGCCAACGGTGATGGCAATGTCTCTTGGGAAGAAGGCGAAGGCGGATTGGCCCAAGTCCGCGCACATCTGTCCTATATCGAGTAGCGAGGCCAGATCCGGCCGACCCAGTGGTTCAGAGCGTTGGTATTTCGATCCACTTGCGCAGGACATGGCAAGATGAGCCCCAGCCCAAAAATCAGGTGACATGCCATGCGGTTTAAGCACTTTTTCTTCTCAGTCATTCTGGCAACGGCCGTAAGTTTCGGGGCCATGCCACTCAGTGTCGCGCAAGACGAAGCGCCTGCCTTGGCGGGCGCGGACTGGCGCGCCGACCTAAACCAAAAGGTTTCCGAGCGGAATCATTGGCGCTGGACCTTGCGACGCGTCGAACGTATTGGCGACAAACTGAGCATTTCCATTCGTGTTCGCAATAATGCCTCGAACGGCCGACCGATCTTCTTGGAAGATCAATATTTGCAGACGATTTATTTGACCGACAATCAATCCCAGGCCGAGTTCGAGCTGATTGATGTCGAAGGTATCTCCGAAGAGGTGACCGCCGTCGATCGAAAGAAGAGCAAGAGCGCGAGCTTCACCTTTGTGTATCCGGAAGGCGCATCGACCGTGACATTTACGAGCCATTGGATTTCGATGCGCATGGGTGGTCAGGCTTCGGTTATGGCCGTCGAGTTTCCGATCGATCTACCTCCGGCCAACGCGAAACCGAGTTAGGACGTTTCCCAGCACGCAACCACCAAAAACAAAGCTGGACGCGCCCCTTCGGACAGCGGCTCGCTAAGCCAGGAGTAATCCGTGATCGGAAGATTTCTCGGTCGTTTCCCAAAGACCATTAGCACGCTCATTCTAGGCCTGCTCGCAGCGTCGATCTGGCAAGCGACTGTCTACGTTGAAACTGTTGTGCGGCCGCGGCAGGCGGCTGAACGCGAGGCGATGATCCAGCACGAGATTGATCGCGCGAACAAACTCTTCCTACGCGGGAAGTACGAAACGGCACTGAGCGAATATGATTATGTGCTGACAGGCTTCCCCGAAGATCTCACGCCGTTGGTCGAGAGCGAGCTTCGCGACCGTGTTGGTACCAGTCTTGTTCGACTCGCTGCGTCTGGAAACGAAAAAGGCGACATCGAGAAAGGCATCGAATCCTATCGTAACGCCTTGTCTTTGCGGCCGGCCGAGACGGATCCCCGAACTCATAGTGAAATCCTTTATCGGATCGGTGATGCGTACCTTACCCTATCGCAAGGCACTGGCGATGCTGCCCCAATTCCAAATGCCATCACAGCGTTCGAAGATGGTCTTGCGGTGTTGTCGGACAAGGCAGATGCCGGCATGTACGCGACAGGCTTGCGCCTTGTCGGCAACGCGCACCGACGTCTGCACGAATTGGACCCAGATCGAAATCCCCTGGACAACGCCATGCGTCACTATGAGGAGGCGCTGCGCATCGCGAAGCCACTTGAGCAACCGATCGCCCACGGCGAAACGCTGATGGAAGTAAGCCGCGCATACATTCTGCTAGCGGAGCAAGGCTATCGTCACCGTCAGCTAACGGAAGCGATCAAGACCTACGAAAAGGCCCTGGCAGTTTTTACCGTGGAAGCCTTTCCAAGACGCCATGCCGGCGCGCATAAGGAAATGGGCGATACCTACACGATCATGAGCAAGCTAAAGCCGAGAAGCCGCTCAGATCGCGCGGCGCATCAACAGCGCGTCATCCGATACGAGACCAGGGCCAAACATTCTTATCGTATTGCCAAGAGTTTTGGTTTTGAGCCCGGGTTTGAGATCGCCGGGGCCGATGAAGCCGCGCCTGTGGTGGTGGAAGAAGAAAAGAAAGAGTAGTCCGCCGACGGAATCGGCCCGTCAATTTATCGAGCTGCAGCGTCATCCTCGAACGTGCACTGATTGAGCGCGCACGCGACCTTGCGGACGGCTGGTTCGCCATCCGCGTTGCAGGTTACCGGGTACACCATCGCACTCGACTTCTTCTTGCCCTTACCGATCTTCTCGATGACGCAGCCTGTTTGTTCGGCCGCCTCTTCAATGCGATCGGTATGGTCCACTTCCATCGCCGCGGCGGGGCCGCCAACAGCGCAGATTGCCAAGACCCACGCTACAGATGCGCTCCTCAGAAATGGCATAGGCGACACGCGTTCGTCGGCTTGCATCTTCGGGCTCCATGTGTGAATGGTCATGCTCATACATCGCGCCGGTCTCGGCAAGCCTGCACTCACTATCCGCGGATACCGGGGGAGATCCATGGCCGCATTCGGGAGTTATCAAGATATTGGCGTCGATCTTTCGGACCATGTCGCGGTCATCGAGATCAGGCGCCCGCCCTTCAATTTCTTCGATCATGATTTGATCGCCGAAATCGCGGATGCCTTTGAAACGCTCGACGACGAAGCGGAATGCCGAGCCTTGGTTTTGGCGGCGGAGGGCAAAGCCTTCTGCGCCGGGGCGGATTTCAGCGCGGGCGGAGATTTTTCCGACGGCGACGGGAACGAGGCCAACAAGACCCGGCCCCTCAGCGCCGGACATTTGTACCAGGAAGCCGTGCGGCTGATGCGCACGAAAAAGCCCATCGTCGGCGCAATTCACGGCGCGGCGGTCGGTGGCGGGTTGGGCCTCGCCATGGTTCCCGATCTCCGCGTGACGTGCCCGGAGGCACGGTTTTGCGCGAACTTCACGCGGCTCGGCTTTCATCCCGGCTTCGGGTTGAGCGTGACGCTGCCGGAGCTGATCGGTAAGAGCAATGCCGCGCTAATGTTCTATACCAGCCGGCGTTTCAAGGGCGACGAAGCAGTCGATATGGGTCTCGCCGATGTTCTCGTCGCGCAAGACCAGGTCCGCCAAACGGCCATGGAATTGGCGGCGGAAATCGCGACTTGCGCGCCGCTCGGTGTCATGTCAACGCGCGCGACCATGCGGGCAGGTTTGGCGGATCGGGTCGCCGCCGCGACCGATCACGAACTCGCGGAACAAACCCGGCTTCGCCAAACCGAGGACTTTGCCGAAGGCGTGACAGCGATGGGTGAACGCCGCATTCCAAACTTTGTCGGCCGATGACCAGCGCGGATCCCATTATCGTCGAGACGACCGAGCGGATTTTCCGCGATTTGGCCGATCCGCAGGCGATCAACAGCGCCGACGATGACGCCTGGCGCGCACCACTTTGGACTGCGCTCGAAGAAGCGGGTTTGACGGTCGCATGGTTGGACGATGCCTTGGGTGGTGGCGGTGCGTCCATCGCCGACGGATTTGCCATCGCCCGCGTGTCCGGCACCTATGCGGCGCCGGTGCCGCTCGCGGAGACATTGCTCGCGGCCTGGCTGCTCGGCCGCGGCGGGATCGAGGCACCAACCGGCCGGATGACCGTCGCGCCGACGCGCACCAAGGATCGGATCGTGCTGGATGCGGATGGCCGTCTCGTCGGGTCCGTGCACCAAGTTCCCTGGGCAAGCGCGTCGGATCATATGGCGCTGATTGCGGCGCAAGCGGACAAGAATGTCGTCGCCTTGGTGGAAACCGGCGCCTGCTCCGTTATCGCCGGAACCAATTTGGCAGCGGATCCGCGCGACGAAGTCCGCTTCGACGGCGTGACGCCATTGAAGACGGCACCGGCACCCGAAGGGCTCGGCGAGCGTGGCTTGCGTTTGATGGGCGCGGCAGCGCGGTCCCTACAGATGACGAGCGCGTTGGAAGCAATTTTAGATCTTTCGGTCGACTATGCCGGGGAACGCGTCGCCTTCGAACGAAAGATCAGCAAGTTTCAGGCGGTGCAGCACGAATTGGCGAAACTTGCCAGCGAGACCGCAGCGGCGATGGCCGCGTCTGGCTCGGCCGCAAAAGCAATCGGCGATGCAGAGGCCTTTGACGATCGCACGTTCATGGAAGTCGCATCGACCAAAGTGCGCGTTGGCGAGGCCGCGCGTGAAGGCGCAGCGATTGCGCATCAAGTTCATGGCGCAATCGGCTTCACGGAGGAATATGTCCTGCACCGATTTACCCGGCGACTGTGGTCGTGGCAGGACGATTTTGGCAGCGAAAGCGTCTGGGCGGCCGAAATCGGCAAAATGATCTGCGCCGGTGGGCCCGATCAATTATGGGCGACGATCACCGCGGCTTAGGACAGGGACGCGTCGGACGTGCTGCCATTTCTATTGATCACAATCACGTGGCCGTAACCCGCTAGGAAAGACAATGGCGAAGTCGATCGAGTTTGATGCGCTGGGTTTACCACCCGAGGCCGAGTCGCTGCGTGGCGAGGTCCGGGAATTTCTCGACGCTGAAATTGCCGCGGGCAATATCAATCCGAACAATGCTGGCGGTCGCGGCAGCTTCGATCGGGCCTTCAGCAAAAGGGTCGGCGCCAAGGGCTGGATTGGCATGACCTGGCCGAAACAATATGGCGGGCATGAACGAAGTTACCTCGAACGCTATGTCGTGAACGAAGAGTTCCTGGCGGCCGGCGCGCCGACACAAGCGCATTTTGTGGCGGATCGGCAAAGCGGGCCCATTCTGCTCCAGCACGCGCCGGAGGAAATCAAAGCGGACATATTGCCGCGCATTACGCGTGGCGAGTGCACTTTTTGCATTGGCATGAGCGAACCGGACTCGGGCTCGGACCTATTCGCCGCCAAGACCAAGGCGGACAAGGTCGAACAGGGATGGCGCATTAACGGTCGCAAAGTCTGGACCAGTTACGCACACCAGTCGGATTACATGATTGCGCTGTTTCGCACCGCGCCGCCGACGAAGGAAAATCGCCGTCACGGCCTGACCCAGTTCTTGGTCGATATGAAAAAGCCGGGCATCACGGTCAGTCCCATCCCGTTCATGACCGGCGGTCACGAGTTCAATGAGGTTGTGTTTGACGATGCCATGCTGCCGGACAACAGCGTGCTCGGCGAGATCGACGGGGCGTGGAAACAGGCGACCAGTGAGCTCGCCTATGAACGCAGCGGTCCGGAGCGCTTCTTGGAGACCTATCAAGTGCTCGTCGAATTGATCGGCGCGCTGGGTGATAAGCCCGACCTCCGTGGCGCGGAAGGCGTCGGCCGTCTGGTCGCGCAGCTCAACTCTCTGCGGCGCATGTCGATTTCAGTCGCCGGCATGCTGGCGGCAGGCAAGGAGCCGGTGCTCGAAGCCTCGATCGTCAAAGACCTTGGCACCAATTGGGAACAGGCCTTGCCGGCCAAAGCCCGCGATCTCGCGGCATTCGCCGATGTCGAACCCAGCAATCGCCCCAATTTTCAGGACGTGATCGACCACGCCACCATGATCGCGCCAAAACTCACGATCCAGGGCGGCACGCGAGAAATCCTGCGCGGCATTATCGCGCGCGGACTCGGCCTACGGTAAGTCCCGGCCACCAACAATCTGACATCGGAAAAAGGGTGGTTGGCGGCCGATGCGGGGACCCGGCCGCCAACTCGGCGTGTGACCCGAAGATGCGGGGGGACGGGGCCACACGCGGATTCCCTCCCAATTCGCGGCGTTAAAGGGGGACGGCGCCACCTTTGTTTTCTTGAGGGACGGCAGCGCCTTCACCGTCTTGAACGAACATCCATTTAGTGAGATTCGGCGACTCTACACGGTCAGTCGGACGACAAGCCGCTGACAGTTATGTGAAGCTCTCATGACGCCCGAACGCGCCAACGCTATACCCGCTCAATCACCATCGCGATGCCTTGGCCGACACCGATGCACATGGTGCACAGAGCATATCGGCCATCGCGCCGAGCAAGCTCGCGGGCGGCAGTGAGCACCAACCGCGCGCCGCTCATGCCAAGCGGATGGCCGAGCGCGATCGCGCCGCCATTCGGATTGACGTGTACCGCATCATCCGGGAGGCCAAGATCCCGCGTCACCGCAAGCGCTTGCGCGGCGAATGCTTCATTGAGTTCAATCACGTCCATGTCGCTCACTTTGAGCCCAAGGCGATCCAGCAATTTGTGACTGGCCGGCGCCGGACCAAAGCCCATGATGCGCGGCGGCACGCCGACGGACGTCGTGCCAACGACGCGCGCGACGGGCGTAAGGCCGTGCGCTTTGGCTGCCGCTTCGGATGCCACGAGGATTGCCGCCGCGCCATCATTGACACCGGATGCATTGCCAGCCGTAACCGTGCCGCCATCGCGGAACGGCGTCGGTAGCTTGGCAAGCTTTTCGACCGTGGTGTCCGGACGTGGATGCTCGTCCTGATCGACCACGACGGGATCGCCCCGCCGTTGCGGGATTGTCACGGGCACGATTTCCTCCGCCAATCGGCCAGCCTCTATGGCGGCGCCGGCCCGTTGTTGCGAGCGCACGGCAAAGCCATCTTGGTCAGCGCGCGAGATTTGGAAATCCTCGGCCACGTTCTCGGCGGTTTCCGGCATGGAGTCGACACCATGCTCGGCTTTCATTTTCGGATTGACGAAACGCCAGCCGATGGTCGTATCGAAAATCTCGGCTTGCCTGGAAAAGGCGGAATCGCTCTTGCCCATCACGAACGGCGCGCGCGTCATGCTTTCGACTCCGCCCGCGATCATGAAATCGGCCTCGCCGCATTTGATCGCGCGCGCCGCGGCCGCGGTCGCCTGCATGCCCGAACCGCACAGGCGGTTCACCGTCTGGCCCGCCACGGTTTCGGGCAACCCCGCGAGCAAGGTCGCCATACGCGCGACGTTTCGGTTGTCCTCGCCCGCTTGATTGGCGTCGCCATAGATCACGTCTTCCACCGCCTCCCAATCGACACTTGGGTTGCGCTCGACCAAGGCCTTGATCGGGACCGACGCCAGATCGTCCGTCCGCACTTTCGACAAAGACCCGCCAAAACGCCCGATCGGCGTGCGCGCATTGTCACAAATGAAAGCTTCGGTCATCTCACACTCCCGTCGTACCGCGGTCTCTATGTTATCCGATACGTCCTATCATATCAGGCGTGTCTTCGTTCATCCCGCGTGCTCCGGGAATAGACTCGCTAGGCCCTCGCGCGAGGCCGCGCAGACGCCGCGTTCGGTGATCAGCCCGGTAACCAAGCGTGCTGGCGTCACGTCAAAAGCATAGTTCGCGACGGGGCTGCCTTCGGGAACGATTCGCACGGTTTCAAGCCGTCCGTCCGCGGTCTGACCATAGATTTCGGACACCTCGTCGCCGGCGCGCTGCTCGATGGGGATTTCCGCGACCCCGTCACCGATCGTCCAATCGATCGTGGTGGACGGCAGCGCGACATAGAAGGGCACTCGGTTATCGTGCGCCGCGAGCGCTTTCAGGTAAGTGCCGATCTTATTCGCGACATCGCCGTGCGCCGTCGTGCGATCGGTCCCGACGATGCAAAGATCGACCATGCCATGTTGCATCAGATGGCCGCCGACATTGTCCGCGATTACCGTATGCGGCACGCCATGGTGTCCCAGTTCGAACGCGGTCAGGGACGCGCCTTGATTGCGCGGCCGGGTTTCGTCGACCCAGACATGGACCGGAAGGCCGTCATCGTGCGCCATGTAGATGGGTGCGGTGGCGGTGCCCCAATCGATCGTCGCGAGCCATCCGGCGTTGCAGTGGGTCAACACATTTACCGGCTCATCGGGCGACCTTTTTTTTTGAATCTCCCGAATAAGCGCAAGACCGTGCCGGCCGATCCCCCGTGAAATCTCGACATCGTCATCGCAAATCTCAGCGGCCTTTCGATAGGCCGCACCGCGCCGCGCGTCATGCGCGATGTTGCGCAAGGCCGCGCGCATCTCGTCGAGCGCCCATCGCAAATTCACAGCGGTGGGCCGGGTGCGGTAGAGCGTATCGTAAGCGTGATCAATCCCGTCATCGCTCGGGTTGGTTTTCATGGCGAGCGCCATGCCATAAGCGGCGGTTCCACCGATCAGTGGCGCGCCGCGCACTTGCATCGATGCGATCGCCTGAGCCGCGTCCTCCAAGGTCCGCAAGGGTGCCACGTCGAAGGCATGCGGCAGCTTGGTTTGGTCGATGATCTCTACCGTCTCGCCATCATCCGCGAGCCAAATCGTCCGGTAGGGAACGCCATCAACATTCATTGCCCTCAGTCCGCCGCCGCGAGTTCCGGACGATAGGTCGTAATGTCGGCATATTCGACGAGTTCAATGCAATTGCCTTCCGGATCCTTGACGAATGCAATGTCGACGCCGTCGCGCACTTCGAATTTTTGGTCGTCGCCCATCAACGCTATTCCAGACGCCTGCAATTGCGCGATAAGGCCCGGCAGGTCGTCGATCAGGAACGTCACGAACGCGAAGCCTTGGTGATCGAGAACGAAATCGCGATCGACTCGTCCCGTCGGTGCGTCGTTGGGGCGCACAAGTTTGAACCGTTGCCCGTCATTGGTTTCCAATCGGACAATCGTGTAGCCGTTGGCCGCGAGGCCCGGCGGCGCGCTTTTCTCCGGCGGCACGACAATCTCGCTAAAGACCGTCATGCCCAGCTTGCCGCAGTAGAAGTCTTTCATGCCATCAAGGTCGGCGACGCAGATGGCCGGCTCAAATTGCGCCACACACTTCATTGCCCGTGTTCCAATTCGTGAGTAGATTGTCTAGTTGCGGTTACCATGCCGTGTGGCCGGTCCAGGTCAAGGAAGAAGACACCTCCTCAATAAGTGACGGTCAGGCTGAGCCAAACCTTTGTGGTATCGCTACCGAAACGCGCCGCATCGTAATAGGCGCCTTCGACACCGAGCGAAACGCGTTCATGGACCGGGTAGGTCAAAGCCAAGTCGACCTCGTCACCGAGGTGCCGACCACCCTGTTCGGCCGCAAAGCGATGGAGCGTGGCGGTCAAGCCAGTGCCCTTTAGCCACATCGGACCGCTCAAACCGTGACGCAAACGAATGTAAAGATCTCGGACGCCGCCGGGTGGCGTGGTGAGGAATAAGTCCGCCGTTCCTTGGAACGCATGGAGCGTGCCGAGCGGCGCCTGGAACGCCCGCCGGTCATTGCCGGACAAAACCTCATATCCGAGCATGAATGATGAGACGCTGTAGGAAAGACCGGCCTCCGCCAGGTAATAGGCAAAGTCGTCATGGTTCGGATTGTTGGCGTGATCTTGCTGCCAGGCAAACTCACCCGCGTAGAGCACACGCCAATTTTCATCCAATCCTCTTTGCCCTTTGAGCCGAAGACCGAATGTTCTGCTGGATAAGGCCGGCGCCTCGTCAAAATCGAGGAGATAGGCATATCCGGTCAGCAACCCGACTTGCGAAACGCGATAGGCCGCACGAACGAGGTGGCTGTTCGTCTCAAAATCCCCGACGGGGGAATCCTCGCCGAACAGCCGATCGACGAGATAGACATACGCATAGTCGACAGACAACTCGCTGAGCGGACCTGACGATACGCGCAGCGCATCGAAGGTTTGCTCGTTCTGGCGAAACCCGACATTGCCGACGAACCGATGATTGTCGAAGGTTACTCTTTGGCGGCCGAGTTTGACCTCCGTCGAGGGCACATGAGTGCTCGCGATCCAATATTGATTGAGGCCGAAGTCGTCCGGGTCGGCGACGATGGGAAATCGGGTGTCCGGATCCACGGTGTCGTTAAACCGGCGAGCCCCAATGTGGGTGAGGGCCTCGCCTTCGATCATGGCGCGAAAACCGAACAACGGTCCCGTTTCGTACCCAAGACGCGCCCTTACGGTATGGGCATGCGCGTCGCGCGGACGCCCGTCCTCGGAAACAAATTCATAGCGATAGCGCAAGTTGGCCGACGGACGCCCGTCGAACAGCGCGGCGCGAAGGTCTGATTGACTGCGCCAATCGGCGCCCAAGTTCTGTGCGAATGGCTCATTTGCGACAAGTGCCAAACTCGCGACCAAGAGCAGCGTGCCAACCGAAATCCTGATGTTCGCTGAGAACCTGGCCCCCTGGCTCGGTTTCGCTGACCGTCCGCACTTCATGGGTGTCTTGTTTCAGATACGGCCTTTACCGGTCAACAGCGTGGTTTACGGGTCGGGCTTGGCAGTACGGCCCTAAACGGTGTAGAGCCTTTGCAAAATGGCCAGCATCGCCGGTCTAGAAAAATGGGGAGGGTCCGATGCCACGCATGAAGGGCGGGGAACTGATCACGGAGTTTCTGGTCAAAGAAAAAGTGCCGTATGTGTTCGGCATTTGTGGCCACGGAACGGTCGGAATCCTTGATGCGCTTTACGAAGCGCGCGACGACATATCGCTCATTTCGCCCCGGCACGAGCAAACCGCCGGCCACATGGCCGACGCCTATTTCCGGGTCAAACATGAACCGGTGGCGACGCTGACCTCCTGCGGGCCCGGCTCCTCGAATATCGTCATGTCGCTTGCCTGCGCACTGACGGATTCGTCAAGCTTTCTGGCGATCACCGCCAATGTGCCGACGCAGCAATTCGACCGTGGCCCATTCCAAGAAATCAATCGACACAATCAAGCCGATTTTCCGTCGGTGGTGCGGCCTGTTGTAAAACGCAGTTTTCAGCCAACGCGCGTCGAGATGCTGCCGCTCGCGCTCGACCACGCCATGACAACTATGACGACCGGCCGACCCGGACCGGTCCAGGTGGACGTGCCGTTCAACCTGTTTCAGGAAGAGGCCGAGGTCGAAGTTCCACGTGCCGCGCGGCACACTATCAGCCAGCGAAGCGGCGCATCACCGGAAGACATCAAAGACGCGACGGATCGCTTGTTGGCCGCGCAACAGCCGGTCCTGTTCATTGGTCACGGCGTCACTTTGTCCGAAGCGTCCGAAGAGCTCACCGAACTCGCGCATGCGCTGCGCATTCCGGTCATCAGCTCACCGAACGGGATGGGTTGCTTCGACATGACCGACCCGCTGTCGCTTGGCTTCATCGGACGGAACGGGGTTTTCCCCGCCAATCAAGCCGGACGGTACGCGGATTTGGTCGTGGCGATCGGCGCACGGTTCGACGATCGGTCTGCTTCGTCTTGGCTTCCGGGCTATTCGTGGAATTTTCCCGCGTGCGATTTGATCCAAGTCGACGTCGACGTCGCCGAAATCGGCCGCAACTATCCGCCAACGCTGGGATTGGTCGCGGATGCACGCACCGTTCTCCGCCAGTTGCTTGCGGAGGTTGGCGCGCGCGGTGCGCCGGACAAAAACCGTCTGGCCTCGTGGTGGCAACAGATCGAGTCGTGGCAAAAGGAATGGAACGATTTCGTTCGCCCGAATTTCGAGATCGATACGTCACCGCTGCGCCCGGAACGGGTTGTGACGTCGCTTCGGCGCGTCCTGCCGGACGACGGCATTCTGTCGCTCGACTCTGGCGTTCACCACAATTGGTTCATGCAATATTGGATGGCGCGGCAGCCGCAAACCATGCTCAACACGTGGGGCTTTTCGTCCATGGGCTTTGGGCCAAGCGGCATCCTCGGCGCAAAACTGGCGGCGCCGGAACGCGCCTGCGTGTCCGTGGTCGGAGACGGCGGCTTCACCATGACCCCGCATGTCCTATGCACGGCGGTCGAATACGACATCCCAGCCATTTGGGTGATCTGGAACAATTTCGCCTGGGCTGCGATCCGCGACATTCAGTACGGCTTGTTCGATGGCCGCGAAATCGGCACGGGGTTCTATGCCGGTGCCAACCGCGAACCCTACAATCCGGATTTCGCGGCCTTGGCACGAGCCTGCGGCGTGGACGCGACGACCGTCAAGAAAACAGCGGACTTGGAGGGCGCACTCGAACACGCGATCAGCCTCGGCAAACCCTATTTGATCGACGTGCATGTCGATGCCGAGGTGCGCCCGCCTGCTACCGGCACATGGGCCTTGCCGCCGATCCCGCACAAGGAACCGGTGTATGGCGCGCCTTATGTCCCGTCCGGCGCGATCGAATAATTAGTTCACGAAGGATTGGTGTGAAAATGGCCAAAAGACCAAAATCCGGCGCCGACGCGAAGATACTGAACATCGCCGAAGTTGACTGGCAATTGATGCCGGACCATTTCGATGGCGCCTATTCAAAGCTGTTGTTCGGTCCGGAAACCAAACACGGCAGTCTTATCGACTACCGCATCTCGAGCTATCAGCCGAAGGGCTATGTGGCGCGCCACGCGCATAAGGTCCAGGAACAGATTTATCACGTCCTGGATGGGGAAGGCGTTATGGAGCTTTCAGGAAATCGTCAGGTCGTGCGTCGACATGACGTGATCTTTATCCCGCCCGGCATCGAGCATTCGATCATGAACACCGGTCTTGATGACTTGGTGTTTCTGGTCATTACCGTGCCGCCCAAAGACGGCTGAGCCGTTAGGCCCGACGGGATGCGGCGTAATAGGTGACGTCAGGCTTTCAAAAAATACCGATCCCGATCGATAGCAGGCTGGTCGCGCCCCGGGGGCTATAGTCCGGTACCGAGCGCGACGGCTCGGAATAGGCGGCCATCTGTGTTCCGCTCACGGCCAGTTCACCGGAATGCGTTCCACACGCCGCGAGACTGGGAAGCAAGGCTGCCGCAACGACAATCATCGTCAGGTTTCGCACCATCATTCTCCCGAAATAGATGACCCGCTCCCCTTATCCCCCTGTCACCGTGAGTAATATTAGGGATCGAACCGTCCATCTGCTGTGACACCGGTCATGATTCCGATCATTGACGTCATGCTTTGGTCACAAACAAGGCGCGAAATTGTCGGGAAATGGCCTTCAGAAGAGGTCTATTCCGAGATTGAGCAATCCATGCGCGCCCTTGACCCGATAGCCGGGCGCCGCTGATGCAGCGCCTTCCGCAGTCACCACGTCTTTTTCTGGTTCGGGATTTTCTGTCACACCGGACGGCGGCGTTCCGCAGGCCGATACGCCCAAATTTAAAATAATTGTGCAGAAAATCGCGGTAAATGATTGAAATGATTTAATCATACTGCCGAAGCTCAATCTTTGCGTTTGCCATCGTTATGTGCGGGGAACAATACCGGATGGCCAATGTCACCACGATGACAGACGTCATTGTTTTGCCTGTTTCTTGCTCGTGGGGCGGGCACTCAGGCTGATTTTGGTAAATCCGCGCTGGTCGCCTCATACGCCGCGTGCCGCCCGGCGATCCGGCCCGATGTGAAAGCCCATCCTAAATGATGGCCATGGCCCTCGAGCAGGAGGCCACCTTGGCCGGTCGACCCGGCGGCGTAGAGTCCGGGGACGGGCAGGTCGTTATCGCCCAGGACTTGAAGGTCCCGGTTCACCGCCAACCCGCCATCGGCAATGATGATCGAGCTTTTAACCGGACCCAGCGCGACGAACGGGGGTGTCTCAAATTTCGGGCGAGCTTTTGTCGCCCCATTGTCGATCGCGCCATTGTGCTTCTGAATCGATTCTTCCAACACGGTCGGATCCATATCGAGCTTGCGGGCAAGGCGCTTGAGCGACCGCGCGGCGTGATAGACGTCTTTTCGGTTCCGCCGGTAGTCGGCCAAATAGGCATAGGCAATACCCGGCGCCGTCGAAATGAAGTACGGCCAACTGGAGAATTTTTGCGCCATCGTTTTGTCGAGCAATATGTACCCGATCTTTTCCGGCTGATTGGGCAGTGCGAGCGCTGGCGCATCAACCTCATCCGCGAAATGCTGTCCATTGATATTGACCAGCACCGCACCCTCATCGAACAATCGGAGTGACGGCGCCAGCCACGTCGTGACGAAGCTCATCACAAACGGGCGCAACAGCCAGGCCGGCATGTGGTCCATGGACCAGGCCATGAAGCGCGCCAAGCCACGGTTTGGCGGCAATTTGCGAACGAACGTCTCTTTCGTGGGCGGCAAAAACCGGATTTCCGGGCCGAGCGACACGTCGCCGTTGAGGACTTTGCCGCCAACATCGAGACCCATGGCTTGGCCATCGCCTTCGCTCGTCGGGTTGATCGGATCGACCTTGGCAACCTCGGGCGCCATAAACCGGGTCTTGAGCTGACCGTTCGCGCTAAAGTCGCCACTCGCTAGCACCACGCCGCCACGGGCCCGAAACTCCCGGCGCGCCGCGCCGATCCCCGTCCGGACGCCGACAACGCGGCCGTCTTCCCGGATCAACTCCATCACGCGCACACTCTCGTGGATCACCACGCCTTGCTTTTTCGCATATTTTTCAAGGACATGGATGTAAGCGCGCGAATTGGGAAGCACCGTGTGCATGCGCGGTTTTCGGTGCGGTGGCTCGGGCGAGGGGCCGTAGAAGACGAGACCGAGCGACTGAAGCCAACGAAACGTTTCGGGCACATTGTCCGTCAGCAGTCGGCGCAATTCGACATTGTCCCTCGATGCGAGCGCGCCCGCAAAACCCGGCATGTCATCGAAATGATCGCGCGGGGAATCAAAGATACCGGCGGCCAGCTGTTGCGGTGTATTGGTCGCGGTGATCGATCCAACCGACAGGCCCGTGGTTCCACCGAGCGTCGGATTCTTTTCAAGCAAAACGACGGTTCGGCCGATCTGGCGGGCTTCTATGGCCGCGGCGAGACCCGTGCCCCCGCCGCCGACGACGATGACATCGAAACTATTGTCGCTATCGGACTCGATCATGTCCGCCATTTTGGGCTCCCGCATTTTTGGAGACAGTGTTTGCAGTCACAGTCCTAGACGGACCGCGTGAAGAAGGTTTGCCAAGGCGCCATCTCGAGCAGTTGATCCGCGCTTTCGGCGATTTCTCGGTCCGGTTGCTCGGCGATAATTTCAAGCATCGCGGCACCGGTATAACCCACCGTGTTCAGGCCGTCCGCAAATTGGGCGAAATTCACGACGCCGCGACCAACCGGGTCATGGCGATACGCATCCAGACCCGTATCCGATAAGTGGACCAGTTCAAGCTTGTCTCTGACGCGGTTCAGACCCGCAATAGGATCCTCCCGTGCGAACACGGCATTTGCGACATCGTAAACAATTCCGACTTCATCGCCGCCATACGCGGCGAGTGCTTCCATCATCTGATCCGCGCGCGGCAGGAATCCGAACGGCATATTTTCCGCGAGCAATCGTGTCCCGGCCTTTGCGGCAGCCGGTATCAAGGCGTCGAGCCCCGCGTGAAACCACCCCATGAGGTGATCCGGTGGGTTGGGGAATAGAGGGTTTGGCTTACCCGGACCCAGCACCACCCCAGGGCACCCTAATTCTCCCGCCAATTCAATTATTTCCAGTAGGTTTTTGAGACTCAACGCGCGCATTTCCGGGTTTGCGGCGGCGATGTTGAGGTCGAGATTCGGCATATTCAATGTGCGCAGGCGAAGCCCGCGATCATTAATCACGCGCAACAATGCGCGCCGATCCGACGCCGAAAGGTCGGCCGGCCAAACATGCCCCGGATACATCATCAGTTCGATATCGCGATAACCGAGGTCGGCCAGATGCGACAGGCACGCCGTTGCCTCATGCGAATAGATGTAGCCGTATGTATTGACGCCGAACGCACCACGATCGCCTGCCACAGGCTCCCCTCCCAATCGACTGTCCGACACGACGGTTTGACCGTGCGCCAACCGGAAAGTTAGCATTCTAAGCCAAATTGGGGGCTTTCTTCACACCACACCGGCATGACGGTGCATTCGAATATCGGGGAGGGATAATCTTGCAAAAAAAAGCAACGGTACGCGCCGGCATTGTCGGGTCAGGTTTCGCGGCTTCGCTTCACATCGAGGCGATGGCGCGGGTCTTTGGCACCCACGTCGACGTGGTCGGCGTTTACTCGGCGACCCAAGCGAACGCGCAGAAATTTGCCGCTGCGCACGATCTCCCGGTGGCAACCAGTCTGGATGAAGTGGTCGACAAGGCGGACGTCGTTCACGTTTGTGCGCCGCCGGCAATCCACGAAGACGTCGCCATCCAGGCGTTGAGCCGCGACAAATTCGCCATTGTCGAAAAACCGTTGACCGGTTCGTTCGGCGACGGATCAGAAAGTTTCGATGGCCAAACCGCGCCGAAACAACCGATGCTCGACGAAGCGCTCGCCAGCATCGACCGGATGTTGGAGGCGGAAAGCAAGAGCAAAGGCCGCATCCTTTACGCCGAGAACTGGGTCTATGCGCCGGCCATTCAAAAAGAACGCGAAATCATCGAAAAAACCGGTGCGCAAATTCTCTGGCAGCACGGCGAAGAGGCGCATTCCGGGTCGCATTCGCGCGCCTATGGTTTTTGGCGCTTGGCGGGCGGCGGCTCCATGGTCGGCAAGGGGTGCCATCCTCTGACCGCGGCGTTGTACCTCAAACGCGTCGAGGGTCGGGCCCGCAACGGCCAACCGATCCGGCCAGCGGCGGTGAGCGCGCGAACGCACGCTCTCACCAAGCTGGATGGCTTTGTCGATCAGGGCCACCTGCGCGCCGACTATCACGACATTGAAGACTTCTCGGTCATGCATGTGGTGTTCGAGGACGGGACGATCGCGGACATTTTCGCGTCCGAAATCGTCATGGGCGGCATCCACAATTGGCTGGAGGTGTGCGCCAACAATCATCGGGCGATCTGCAACATTAACCCGAACACCGCGATGCAGACCTACAATCCGGTTGAGGCGCAGTTCAAAGACATTTATGTCGTCGAAAAAACCGGCACAAAGCAGGGCTGGGCGTTTACCGCGCCCGATGAAGATCACTTCACCGGATTTCCGCAAGAGATCGAGGCGTTTTACCGCACGGTCGCCTATGGCGAGGACGTCGAAAGCGACTCGGCGCTCGCCGCGGATTGCATCTCAACGATCTACAGCGCCTATGTGTCCGCCGACCAGAAAGGCGCGGAAGTCGCGGTCCGCGCGTTCTGACTTAGCGGCCCGTAAAAGCCGGCGCGCGTTGCTCAACGAAATGCGCGACGCCTTCCTTGAAATCCTCGCTGGCGAAGCTCTCGAGCATCTCGGCATTGCCGTTGGTGACCGCGGCGCCAAGATCACGCGACATCTGCGTTCCGTAAAGCTGTTCCTTCATGACCCGCATCGACCGCGGCGACACTTTGTTGGCGAGTTCCTTGGCATAGTTCAAGACATCGCCCATGAAAGCGTCGGCTGGGAAAACGTCATTCACCAGTCCCATGCTTAGCGCCGCGTCGCTATCGATTTTGCGGGCCGACAAAAGCAAGTCGAGCGCGTTCGGAAAGCCAACGATGCGCGGCAAGATCCAATCGATGCCATGCTCAGCAATGAGGCCGCGCCGGGAAAAAGCTGTGGTGAAGACCGCGCCCTCAGCTGCGAAACGCATGTCGGCGTAAAGCGACATGATGAGTCCAAGACCGGCCGCTGGACCGTTAATCGCGGCAATGATCGGCTTGGGCACCGAGGGGAAGTAGGTGTAGCGCGTCGAGAAATCATCGGACAGGCTCAAGCGCCCCGGAATCGGCGTTTCGTCGGCCATTCTCTTGGCCGCCGCCGCGCGCTCTTCCGGCGATTGATTGTCGACGCTCGAAAGCAAGCTCATATCGGCGCCCGCGCAAAAGCCGCGGCCCGCGCCGGTCAGAATGATGGCGCCGACCGATGCGTCGCCTGCCGCTTCAGCCATCGCGTGGCGGACCTCCCGCTCCATGACGGACGTCCAAGCGTTCAAACGGTCCGGCCGGTTAAGCGTGATGGTCGCGACCTTGTCGCTGACATCATAGAGAATCTCGTCGTAAGCCATGGTGCCCCTGCCTTCCTTACCGCAATCAGGTTTCGTCCGAGACGCGAACCACGAGCTTGCCGAAGTTCTTGCCTTTCAATAAGCCGATGAGGCCTTCCGGCGCGTTCTCAAGCCCGTCGATAAAGTCTTCGCGATATTTGATTTTGCCTTCGCGTATCCAGCCGCTCACGTCACGCAAAAAGTCGGCCGCTTGGTCGGCGAAATCGCGCACGATGAAGCCGCGTAGGGTCAAACGTTGCACCAAAATGCGCATCATCATCATCGGCAGCATGTTCGGGCCGGGGCCGGGGCCACGATCATTGTAATGCGCGATCATGCCGCAGACCGGGATGCGGCCCCACATGTTCATCAGCGGAATGACCGCTTCCAATACGGGCCCGCCGACATTCTCGAAATACACATCGATACCGTCGGGGCACGCCGCCTTTAGCTTGGCGGCCATATCCGGATCACGATGATCGACGCAGGCATCAAAGCCGAGCTCGTCCGTCACGAATGCGCATTTTTCGGGACCGCCCGCTATGCCGACCGCGCGACAACCTTTGATTTTGGCGATTTGGCCGACCACACTCCCGACCGCACCAGAAGCGGCGGCAACCGCGACGGTCTCGCCTTCCTTCGGCTGGCCCAAGGTCAGTAGGCCGGTGTAGGCCGTCATGCCCGGCATGCCGAGCACGCCAAGCGCGGTAGAAAGCGGCGCGATGGACGGATCCACCTTCCGCATGCCCTCGCCATCGGAGATGTGAAAGCTCTGCCAGCCGCCGCGCCCGACGACGATGTCACCAGCCGCATAGCCATCGAGGTTCGACGCTTCGACCCGGCTCACCGTGCCGCCTTCCATCACGCCATCGATCGGAACCGGGTCCGCGTAGCTCGCGCCGTCGTTCATGCGGCCCCGCATGTAAGGATCGAGCGACAGATGAATGGTCCGGCAGAGCATTTCGCCGGCGCCGGGATCCGGCACGGGTGCATCTTCCAAGCGAAAATCACTTGGCTTGGGTTCGCCTTGCGGGCGCGCGGCAAGCACGACCCGCCGATTGACGGCATTCGACATAATGAAACCTCCCCTTCGGCCGCGGACAGTGCCCAGGTAACGACCTATTCGCCGGGCGTGAGCGGCGATGCGGCAGTGATACCGGCTTCGCTCCGGTGCGTCGAGACCGCGACGTCATCGCGACGCTTGAAACGGCCGAATCTGAGCATGATTGCGGGGAGGATGAGCAGATTGAGCGCGGTCGAGGAGGCCAATCCGCCGATAATGATCGCCGCCATGGGCCCCATGATCTCGCGGCCCGGATTGTCGCTATCGACGGCGATGGGCAGCATGGCAAGCGCCGTGCCGAGCGCGGTGATGAGGATCGAAGGCAGACGATGTTTCGCCCCTTCGATCGCGGTCTTCAAATTCCAAGATCGACCTTCGTCGACCACCAAATGCTGGTAGTGCGAAACCAGCATGATCGAATTGCGCAAGGTGATTCCAAACAAAGTCACGAAACCGATCAGCGATCCGAGCGACAACGTGGCGCCGGTTACCAGCGCGGCGATCACGCCCCCAACCAAGGAGAACGGCAAGTTCACCATGACCAACAGCGTGTTCCGGCCGTTCTTGAGCGCCGCGAAAAGGATCAGCATGATGCCGACGCCGGCGAGCAGCGAGTGAACGATGAGCTCTTCCTGAGATGCCGCGCGGGCCGCCGCGGAACCGGTGAACTCCAAATAGCTGGTCGCGGGGAGCGACACTTCGGCCCGGACACGCGATTTCAGCTCGTTGAAATACGACGCCAAATCGCGTCCCGAGACGTTGCCCGTCACGGTCTGCACGCGCTGCGCACCGGAGCGCAAAATCGCATAGCGTCCGGATTGATGCTGAATGTCGGCGAGTTCTTCCAGTGCGACCAACGTGCCGTCGGCTGCCGGTATCGGTAATCGCGCAAGCGAGGTCGGTTTGCTGCGCACAACGGGATCAAGCACCACGGCGACGGGAACCACCCAGTTGCCCTCGTAAATCTCACCGACTTGAAGACCTTCATACGCGGTCTGCACAGCTTCCATCACAGTGAGCGGCTTGATACCCCAGCGCGCCAAGCGCTCTGGTTGCAATCGGACGCCGAGCACCGGCGTCCCCGGCGGCGCGCGCAACTGCACGTCGGTCGCGCCGGGGATCGATTCCATGATCCGTGCGATCTCAAGCGCCTTGCGATCGAGCTCGTCGAGATCGTTGCCGAAAATGTTCACCACGACCGGCGCGGTGTATCCGGAAATCGTTTCGTCGACACGTTCGATCAGGAATGTGTTGGCTTCAAAAGAGACGCCCGGAAAGTCGCGCAAAATGTCGCGGATACCCTCAAGCACTTCTTGTTGTTCGGGGCCCGAAAGCAGCTCCAGATCAACCTCATACTCCGAATAGTGGCTGCCATAGGTGTCCGCGCCACGCTCCGCGCGACCGGCCCATTGCGAGACGGAGCGCACGCCGGGCAATTCAAGCACTTCGTGCGTAATCTGCGTGCCGGTGCGAATGGTCTCGTCGAGCGACGTGCCGGGAACACCGGACGTGTGGATCATGTAATGACCCTCGCGCAGGTCGGGCAGGAATTCGCCGCCAAGGCCGGGCAGCAATCCAAGGCCGTAGCCGCACAAGGCCAATATGGCGATGCTGGTCAATCGCGGGACCCGGCCGATTGCATTGAGTATCCCGCCGTAGGGGCGGTTGATCGCGCGCACGACAGGCGGATCCATTGCGCTCAAATTCCGTCCCACAATCATCATCGCGCTGAGCGCCGGTGTGACCGTCAACGCCACCAGCAGCGATGCCAAGATTGCCAGGATATAAGCAATCCCCAGCGGCTCGAACATGCGGCCCGCAACGCCGCTCAACGTCAGGAGCGGTACGAAAACCAGCGCTACGATGAATGTTGCGTGTACGACAGAACTCCGCACTTCCATCGAAGCGCGGTATACGACCTCATCGTCCGGCAAGGGGTCGTCGCGCAAACGGTTCTCGCGCAAACGGCGGAATATGTTCTCTGTGTCGATAATGGCGTCGTCGACCACTTCACCCAGTGCGATCGCAAGCCCGCCGAGAACCATGATGTTCAGCGACACACCCATTTCGATTAGCACCAACGCGGCCGCCATCAAGGACAGCGGAATCGCGCTCGCGGAAATGAACGCCGCGCGAAGGTTGAACAAGAAAACGAGCAGCACGCCGATCACGAGCAGGCCGCCGACTGTCAGGTGACCAATGATGTTCTCCAGCGAGCGTTCAATGTAGTCGGCAGGCCGAAACAAATTGGGGTGAAGCGTGACGCCCGCATCGAGTAACACGGTGTCGAACTCCGTGAGGGCCTCCTCGAGCTGATCGCTGACGCCCAGAGTGTCCGCCCCGCGCTGCCCGATCACCATCACCACAATGCCGGGCTGGCCCATAATCTGGGCTTTGCTGATCGGTATCGCCGCCCCGTACGCGACCTCCGCCACGTCGGCGATCCGGATGGTCCCGGCGGCCGAGGCGGCGACCACGATTTGTCCGAGATCTTCGGCGTCGCGCGGCAAACCATCCGTACGCAATGCAATCTGCTGATTGGGGGTTTGGATCACGCCTGCACCGCGCACGCCGGTTGCCGCGCCCGCCGCGTCCGCCAAGGCCGACAAGCTCACATTGTGCCGGCGCAAGGCTTCGGGCGTCACGCGGACTTGGAGCTGGCGCTCGTCACCCCCAAAGATGTTGAGATCCGCGACGCCCAGTACACGCAGCAAGCGTGGCGCGACGCTCCATTCGACCATCGTGCGCAGATCCATCAGCGACATGGTGTCGGAGGTAAAACCGATGGTTTTCACGGTTGCCGAGGACGAGGTGAGGGGCACCATCACCGGCGGCCCCAAGCCCTCCGGCAATGTAGCGCCGACCCGCGCTACGCGCTCCGAGACCAATTGCCGGGCCTCGAGCAGATCCATGTCTTCTTCGAATATGAGATTGATGACTGAAAGGCCTTGGATCGATTCCGACCGCATAAACTCGAGACGCGCCAGACCGCCGAGTGCGCTTTCGATCGGCTGGGTCACCAGCACCTCGACTTCCTCCGCCGAAAGGCCGTGCGCTTCGGTCTGAAGGATGACGAGCTTTGGCGAGAATTCAGGGAAAATATCGAGGCCGGCACCGGCCAAACGATACCCGCCATAGGCCAGCATGAGGCAGGCGAGCGCGACGACCAGACCGCGAAACCGAATAGACCAACGAACGATGGCGCCAAGCATCAGGCATCGCTCCCGGGCCGCGCCGTAACGCCGATTGACCGTTGGTCAATCATCGTCTTCCTCAAACACCTGCCAGCGAAACTCCTCCGCATAAAGCGTCTGAGCGCCGGTGACGACAATCCGTTCTCCTGGCGCAACGCCATCGGTCACGAACCAGCCATCGGCAAGTTCGCGATCCGTCGCGACGGGGATGCGCGCGAAATGATCATCATCCAGCGCAAGGTAGGCCCATGCCTGACCCAGAGCCCAGACCACGGCACTGTCCGGTATCAGCACGCCGTCGGCCGCAACCGCATTGGTCGCGATGCGCGCCTCGGCCCGCATGCCCGCGCGCAAGCCGTCGGCGGCGGTGCGATAGAAATAGCTTTCGCCCTGGGCCAACCGATCCGTGTAGGGTGCGCGCGATAGGAAGTGCGCCAACTGTTGGTCGCCATTGTCTTGCAAGCTACTGATCCAGGCTTGCGGCACATCGGCGGGCAAGGACTCGCCACGCGGCAAGACAACCAAGAGCATGACGTCCTCATTCTCAACCAGGCGGGTGAGGGCCGGAACTTGTTCGCCAATCAGCCACTCCGCGAGAACGGGCCCCCAGCTTTGCCGCGCTTCGTTGACCAGCGTGTCCAAGGCAGCTTGGGATTGGTTCAAGGAAACACGATCGATTTGAACTTTCGCCTCGGCCTCTTGGACGCGCTTCGCGGCAACGTTTCCGTCGTCTTGATTGAGCTTGCGCAACCGTTCGTACTCTCGCTCGGCCGCGGCCAATCGTGTTTGCGCCAGTTCAACCTCGTAGACCGCGCCCAAACACTGTCCGCGATGCGCCAACATCGGCTGTATGTCGACCACGGAAGCCATGGCGACGATTTCCGCGCGATGTTCTGTGCGCGCGAGCATCGCCGTCTCGATGCCGACGCGTTGTCTATCTTCGTCGTCAAGAAAAACCACGGGGACACCGTCGACGACCACCACCCGCGTGGCTTCGTCATCGTCGTCCCTATCATCATCATCGTCGTCTTCGATTGCGGCGTGATTGGCTCCGCCTTCGTCATCGTCGTCATCGTCCGCGTCACGGTCGGCAATGAGGTCGCCCGCCGCCGAAGCCAGCTCGCCGGCGCGTTCCACACTTTCGTGCACCTGGTCCGGCCGGCCAAACAAGGCAAAGCCAATGAAAAGGACCACCGCGGCGGCGAGCAGCCAGAGGAGGGAGATCGCCCGGCGCCACATTAGTTTTGCTCCGCCGCGACGCTGAGATCGCCAAACAACGTCGCCTCGTCCAGAGGCTGCTGCACCGCATCCTCAAGCAAGCCGAACGCCCGCAGCGCGTTCACACGTTCATCCAATACGGCGCGCTCCGCCGTGATAAGCGCCAATTCCGCTTCAAGCACGCCCAATCGGCTGGCTTCGCCCGCCGCGAATTGCTGGTTCATGCGGTTGCGATGCGTGTCTTGGGCAAACCAAAACGATTGCGCATTGTTCAGGGCGTTGCCCGCGGCAACATGTGCCGCTTGCGCAATGTCCAAGGCACCGAGCACACGCGATTGCAGTGCGATAAATCGCGCTGCTTCCAACTGACGCGCGGCTTCCGCCTCAGCAATAGGTCCTTGGTTGAGGTCGAGCAGGGGCGCGAGAATCGCGGCGCCGACGCTCCAGACCAAATCACCCTGATCCCATAAGAAGCCTGGCGAAAGCGTCACATCCGGATATTGGCGGGCAACCTCCAGCCGCAGACGCGCCTCCGCCGCCGCATAGCGCGCCAGCGCTTCCCGAACGTCCAAACGATTGAGCAACGCGTTGCGCTGGATTGCGTCGCCTGAGAACGCGGGCGCGGTCCATCGGCTCAACGCATCCGTTCCGATGGTCAGTTCAACGACGGCCTCAGCTGGGAGCGATAAAGCGGTTGCCAAGGCGGTGCGGGCAACCGCGATGTCCCTTGATGTCGCGTTCAATTCTGTTTGCGCTTGTTGCTGCAGCAAACGCGCGCTGCCGACTGTTACGGCATCGGTTTCGCCAAGCGCGAGACGTCGTTCGAGCAAGCCCAGCATGCGGCCACGCACCTCAAGCTCGCGGCCAACCTGAACCGCCCGAGCCTCAGCGGCAAAAAGGTCCACGAAACGTTCCCGAATCGTGCGCCGAACCTGCCACGCGGTTTGGCCAACCCGAAAACGCGCCGCGTCTGTATTGGCTTCGGCGATGGCAATCCGGGCGCTTCGTTTGTCAGAGGTTTCGATCGGGATCTGAAGCGCGAAACCGACACTCCAAGGTGTTGATTGCGCACCCGGTTCCGAATGATGCTCGATCACCGGCTCGATGCCCGGATTGAGACGGCGCCGCGCGGTGATTTCGGCGGCTTCAAACACGGCTTGCTCGGCCCGCGCGACTTTCAGTTCGGGATGGTAATAAGCCGCGACCAAGGCGAGCATGCCGAGCGTCCAGCGGGACGGCGGCCAGTCAGTGGTGTCCGCGCCGGATTCGGCAAGGAATTCCTGGACCTTCGGCGCCGTGATGCTGCGGCTCTCGAGACCACCGAGTATTTCGCCGGTCGACAGCGGCGCGGGTTCATAGGTCCGCGGCGCGCAACCGGCCAAAAAACCCAACGCAATCAGGGCGGCACAGCGCCATATCCTGCCCGTGGCGGGACGTGTGTCACGACGTATTAGCATCGTCTCAGAACGGCCTATCGCACCGCTGCTTTTTAGGCCCCGCCGCCGTTCGACAATCGCAGCCAAGCCCCCAAATCGTCAAGCGGGGTATCGCGCCGTAGGGATTCTGCCGACATTCTCGCGATCGCAACAACCAAGCCGGCAGCCGCCGAGCGGGCAGTCGCTCGGACGTTCCGCCCGGAAGTCCTTGAATATCAACCGATAGCAGCGCGTTCGCGAGCCTTCATGAAGCCGTAGTCCGCATAAGGTGCCAGCGCGATCGCACGTTCACGATACGCCGACCAACTGTCATAGATGCGCTGCGCGAGGTCATCCTCCTGCGCGGCCTCGGCATTCACCTCAGCACTCTTCTCGAACCAGGCGTTCAATACATCGTCCGGGAAGATGCCGGGCGTCACATTGTATTTCTCTTTCATGGACTCCAGCGAGACGGCATTAAGCGCGTTGAACTCGCCAAGCAAGTTCGCCACCTCAGCCAGGGCGCCGTAACGCACCACCTCTTGCAGATGCTTCGGAAGGTCCTCATAGGCTTCGAGATTGACCGTGAAGGAGTTCATGGCGCCGGGCTCGTGCGCCGTCGGGCCATAGCAATGCGTCACAACTTTGTAGAAGCCGAAGGCGACATCCATCCACGGGCCGCCCCATTCGGCCGCATCAATCACGCCAGACTGCAGCGCGGGCATAATTTCGCCGCCGGGAAGATTCACCGCGGTCGCGCCCATCCGGTTAAACACTTCGGCATGGAGGCCAGCCATGCGGATCTTGAGGCCCTGGAGGTCGGCTAGCGAATTAATCTCGTTCTTGAACCAACCCATGAACTGCATGCCGGCATTGCCGCCGATCCAGGCGCGCAATCCGAAACGACCATAGAGCTCATCCCACAATTCCTGGCCGCCACCGTGCTGAATCCAGCCCATCTGTTCCACCGGCGTCAGGCCGCCCGGAACCGTGCAGAAGAACGGTGTCGATTTATGCTTTGCCACCCAGTAATAGGGAGCGTCATGGCCGCATTGCGCGATGCCGTCCCGAACAGCATCAAACATTTCGAACGCCGGAACGAGTTCGCCGGCGGCGAACAGCTTGATTTCCAGCTGACCGTCGGACATGGCGGTAATCCGATCCGCGATGCGTTGCGCGGCGATGCCCACGCCGGGGAAGTTCTTTGGCCAGGTGGTGACCATTTTCCACCGCACCTTGCCCTGCGCGATGGCCGGCGCCGCAACCGCGGTGGATGCCGCCGCGCCGGCGACAGCGCCCTTAAGGAAGCCGCGCCGGCTGCTTGCGGCACGGCCACTTTTGCTCGGTTTTCCCTGCTTCGTCACCTTATCTGACATAACCGATATCCTCTCCCCATCGCAGCGCTGGCCGCTGTCCTTGTTCGGCCGGCAATAGACCGACCGTTCACTCTCATGCATACTGTAGCTGAGAGGACCCGTCCTGATAACGGGGTTATCGCGGGAGTTCAGCGGTTGTGGGGTTCGGAGACCTCGACCTGCAGGGCGGCCTCGAACGCACTCGCCACGGCGTCTTTGGTTTTCGCCGGCGTCGCCGCGTCGCCGAGAACCGTGATGGTCTGTCCAGGACGCGCCAACTGCTCAAAATTCACTGAAGTGCCGCCACGCGCCTTGTAATAAAACCAATTCCTTAGTTTGGGATTGCTCAGAATTTTCTTGAACATGGGCCAATGTCCCATGCCGCTCCGAAGCATCCAACCAACGAGCGGACCCATACCAAAGCGGTAGGAAGCGCCTGTCGCGATGACCAGACGGTCATATTGCTTCAGATCACCTGCCAAGCGTGTCGCATCAGTCCCCATTCGGAATTTGACGCCGCCGCGACGGCAGGTCTCAACCAAAGAATCCAGATATATGAGGAAATTCTCCTCTTTTGTTGCCACATCCTGGAACAATGGCGCTTTAGCCGCTAAGCGCAGCGCCCCGCCGACTTCGGGCTGGCGTTCGAAGACTGTCACATCATTGCCCGGTGCGACGAGCGACGCGTAAGTCAGACCCGCGGGGCCCGCGCCGATCACCGCGATCGTCTCGCCTTGCGACGGCTCACAACCGGCGAACGCCCGTTCGCGCACCGCCCGCGCATTGATGATGCAGGCGAGTTTCTCACCGCCGCGCATGCCGTCCACGCAACTATTGCAGGCCAAGCAGCGGCGAACAGGCCCACCGTCGCGTACCTTGTTTGGCCAGTTTTCGTCGGCAAGCAAGCTGCGGCCAAGTGCGATGAAATCTGCTTTGCCGTCGGTGATCGCGGCCGCGGCAACGGACGGATCGCCCAGTCTTCCGACCGCGATGACCGGGACATTGACCTTAGCTTTGACCTGAGCCGCAAAATCTAGAAACGGCGCATCCGGAATGATCATCGGCGGGATCATCATCGCTGGGAAATCGGAGCGATAGTGCCCGGCTGTTACATGGACCGCATCGGCCCCATTCGCCGCAGCCCATTCGGCCACTTGGATGCCATCGCGCAACGGCATGCCCTGGGCGAAGTAGTCCTCGACCGTGAGTCTGAAGATCACTGCGATGTCGGGCACTTCGGTCTTTATGCCGTGCAAGATGTCGAGACCGAAACGAGCGCGGTTTTCCAGTGATCCGCCATATTCGTCCTGCCGCTTGTTCTCGGCCGGACATAGGAACTGTGAAATGAGATAGCCGTGCGCGGCGTGGATCTCGACAATGTCAAAGCCGGCGCGCGCGGCGCGCTTGGCGGCGTCCACAAACGCTTGAACGGCCTCTGCGACCCGGTCTCGGCTCATTGCTTGCGGCACGATCGTTTCGAACGTGCGTTCAAATACGCCGTGAGGCACCGCGGATGGAGCGACGGGCGTTTCGCCGCATATGTCCCGCCGCGTATGGCCGCCGCCATGGCCAAGCTGTATCGCAGCCCGCGCCCCGGCTTCGTGGATGGCGTCGACCAGCCGGCGCAAGCCAGGCAGGAACTTGTCGTCGTATATCCCGAGTTCGTGATGCCGGTGTCGGCCGGCTTTCTCGGGTGACGCCATTTCGACCGTGATCAGGCCGGTGCCACCGCGGGCGCGGGCCACGAAGTAGGCGATTGTGTCGTCGGTGACGAACCCATCCGCGTCTGCGGACCGTGTGGTCATGGACGGCATGACGATGCGGTTCGGGATCCGCACCGAGCCGATCATTCCAGGCGCGAACAGACCGGACATCAGCCGCAGCGCTGCCGGAAACAGCCAGGTTGAGAGGGGCTAACCTTTACTCAGCGGCAAGCGCCAGAGCACCCTCTTGTCCAATGCCAGCTGCCTCAAGGGCCGCCGCCAATCCTTGAATCTCAGCGTCGTGCAGCTTCATCAATGGCGGGCGTACCACGGCCTTGTCGAGACGCCCAAGCAGCACCAGGCATTCCTTCATGCGATTGTGCATGTCGAGGAACGGCGGCGCGTAGAACGCTTGCGTAAGCGGAACGATACGATCGTTGATCGCTTGCGCGCGGGCGAGATCCTTGGCCTGGACCGCTTCGAAAAGGGCCACCTGAAGGTCGGAAATGACGCTGCCCGCGCCCGACAGCAGCCCGTTGGCACCCATGACCAGAGAACTCATAAGCCAAGCGCTATGGGTGGTCAGCACGTTGATCGGCCGCGGCAAGGCTTGGAACGTGCGCGTATGTTTCTCGTGCAACATCGGGTCCGCGCACCAATCCTTGATGGCGCGGATGGTCGGCACTTCGTCAAATAATTTCAGAAGCGTATCAAACGGATATCCGAGGCCCGACGTCATCGGATACTCGAACACGATGATCGGCAAATCAGTTGCATCGGCGATGGTTTTGAAATGCGCCAGCGCCATTTCCGGCCGCATTTGACCACCCATGGTCATGCTCTGAGGCGGAAACACCAATAAGCAGGACGCCCCGGCGTCATCCGCCATGCGCGCGATCCGGGCTGCTTCGTGGCTACCGTCGGCATAGACGCCGTTGATCAGCGGTACCTCATCGCCAACCTCGTCAAGCGAGGCGTCGAGAATCCGCCGCTGCTCCTCAAACGTGCAGGCGTGAACCTCGGACGCATGCCCGTTGACCGTGGCCGCCGAGACGCCAGGCACCAATGCACAGTCGCGCAGATGTTTGCGGGTCGCGGCCTCATCGATGCTGTAATCCTCGTTGACGGCGAGCAACGTCGCCGGAATCACGCCCTTGGGCTCGAAGTCGTTAAAACGCCTCATCGCCTTGCTCCACTACATCCATGCGCTTGAGGCCCTCATCATACCTCGGGATGCCCGGTGTCGATAGTCGCTACATGCCATGCGACACCTCAGCCATATGCATCACGACGGCGGCGTAACGACAGGCACCGGCGAAATAATTTCGTCGGAAAACACAACCGGAAGGGGCATCGGATGCCGTAGTGCAGTGCAACAATCGATGGAGTCGCGCCGCAAATTTGGCCCAAATGTGATTCCCGTCACAATCCTAGGAGAATCCCTGAACCGTCGAATCGTTACAGTCCATATAGCAACCTACGACGTAGTGCGCCGACACCTCAGTTGAGCGCCGGGTTTTCATTTCAATCCGGGAATGGCGGGATCGCGGATCAGCTCGGGAAACCGAGCGATGGCGACGAAAGTAGGAAGCATGGCTGACAGCAATCGACCGATCCCTGATGAAGCTCTTACGGACGATCTGATGACGCTGCGCGAGGCCGGGGCGCGTCGGACAGAGGTTCAATTCAACCAGGCTGAGGCCGTCCCTTCAGACGATAATGTCGCCTCGAACCTAACCACCGTGCATCAAGGCGATGTTCGCTCTGACGGCGGCGACGCGTTTCAGACGGGCGCCCCGGGCGCGGAGAATGACACGGACGATTATGATGCGCCGATCGAAGACGGTGATGGCGTCAATGTCTTGCCGGACCCGGACACGGTCGGTGACACGCCTCCGGACCTAAGTGCGCAAGGTCGCGAGGCGGCTGATTCCGGGCCGGGTGCGCCGTCGCCGGATGAACCGAGCGCTGCTGCTGCACGCGGTCAAGCCAATGAGCCCAGCGGTGCGGCGGCCGGCGGCCGCGAAGGTGACCTGGACGCGCCTTCCACGGCTCAAAGCGTCACTAGTCCGGCCGGTGAGGCCCAGCCGGTAACCGGCGCGCCAAGCGCCCCAGCTGATTTTGTCGGCGGCGAACCGAATGCTGAGGTGGCAGAGGCCGTCGCTGGGCCTGTGCCCGTGGCGCCTGCGCCTGTGCCTCCTGCCCCTGTGGCGCCGGCGTTGAACGCGATCAACGGCACCGGTGGCGGCGATCGCTTGTACGGCACCGGGGATGGCGACGCCATTGATGGTGGCGGCGGCAACGACCGCATCTATGGCCGTGCCGGCGATGATTCCATCGACGGCGGCAGCGGCAGCGACCGCCTCTATGGCGAGGCGGGCGCCGATACCATGTCCGGCGGCAGCGGCAACGACTACCTTGCTGGCGGCACCGGCGATGACTCGATGTCCGGTGGTAGCGGCCGCGACCGGCTCTATGGCCAAGATGGCAACGACGATATGTCCGGCGGCAGCGGCAATGACCGTCTCTATGGTCAAGACGGCAATGACCAAATGAGCGGTGATGCCGGCAATGACATTTTGGTCGGCGGCAATGGTAACGACACCATGTCCGGCGGCACCGGCAATGACCGGCTGTATGGTCAGAACGGCAATGATGTGATGAATGGCGATGCCGGCAATGACCGCCTCTATGGCGGCAACGGCAACGACATCATGAATGGCGGGTCCGGCAACGACCGTGTCTATGGCGATGCTGGCAACGATGACCTGTCAGGCGGCGCCGGTAACGATCGCCTCTACGGCGGATCGGGCAACGACACCATCACCGGCGGCACCGGCAACGACTATTTCGTCGGCGGTAGCGGCAACGACACCTTCGTCGTGAATCAGGGTGACGGCGTTGACCGGTTCTATGGCCAGGGCGGCAACGACACGATTGACGCCACCAACGCCAATGACCTGAACATGAGCTACTACAATGGCTCCTCGACTGTCGAAACCATCAACGGTCAGGTCGGCGGCACGACCATCAACGGGACGAGCGGCAACAACACGCTCAACTTCTCCAACACCGACCTGAACAACATCAGCAACATCGATGGCGGTGCCGGTCACGACCGCATCTATGGCAGCGCGGACGCCGACACCATCAGCGGCGGCAGCGGCAACGACCGTCTCTATGGTCGTGCCGGCGACGACAATATGGATGGCGGATCCGGCAGCGACCGCATGTATGGTGAGGCAGGCGCCGACAACATGTCCGGCGGTGACGGCAATGACCGAATGTATGGCGGCGCGGACAATGATGTGATGTCCGGTGATGCCGGTAACGATCGTGTCTATGGCGATGCCGGCGACGACAATCTGTCCGGCGGCGCCGGTAACGATCGCCTCTACGGCGGATCGGGCAACGACACCATCACCGGCGGCACCGGCAACGACTATCTCTACGGTGGCACGGGCAACGACACTTTCGTCGTGAATCAAGGTGATGGTGTTGACCGCTTCTACGGTCAGGGCGGCAACGACCGCATTGATGCCACCAATGCCAGCGATCTGAACATGAGCTACTACAACGGCTCTTCGACCGTTGAGGCCATCGACGGTCAAGCCGGCGGCACGACAATCAACGGCACCAGCGGCAACAACACACTCAACTTCACGAACACCGACCTGAACAACATCAGCAATATCGATGGCGGTGGCGGCAATGACCGCATCTACGGTAGCGCCGAAGCTGACACGATTACCGGCGGCACCGGCAACGACCGTCTCTATGGCGGCGGCGGCGACGATACGTTCGTCGTGAATCAGGGTGACGGCGTGGACCGGTTCTATGGTCAAGGTGGCAATGACAGCATTGACGCCACCAACGCCAGCGATCTGAACATGAGCTATTACAGCGGCTCGTCGACCGTCGAAACCATCAACGGACAGGCTGGCGGCACGACCATTCACGGGACGAGCGGCAACAACACGCTCAACTTCTCAAACACCGATCTGAACAACATCAGCAGCATCGACGGCGGTGGCGGTAACGACCGCATCTACGGTAGCGCCGAAGGCGATGTCATCAACGGCGGCAGCGGCAATGATCGGCTCTACGGCAATGCCGGTAACGATACGATCAACGGCGGAGCCGGCAACGATCGTGGCTATGGCGGCGACGGCGACGACACCTTCACCTTTGGTGCCGGCGATGGCAGCGACCGCTTCAGCGGCGGCTCCGGCTGGACAGACACGGTCGAATTGAGCGATGTGTCCGGCGGCCCCAACAGCGGCAGCGGCTGGACGCTCACGACGAACGCGTCCTACACGCAGTCGGGCGACAGCATCGTCTTTGATGCCCAAGACGCGTCGGGCACCATCACGCTGGACGATGGCAGCCAGTTGACGTTCTCGAGCACCGAACAGATTAGCTGGTAAGCGCCTGCATCATTCTGCGGCCGAAGGCTTATCCGCCCGGCCGCCCACGAAGACGCGAGACGCGCCCCGCCAAACAGGCGAGGGCGCGTCTTAGCGTTCGCGCAGGGCGCGGTCGAGCCCTACATAGATGGGCTTGAGCAGATATTCGAGAATGGTTTTCTCGCCGGTAATCACGTCCGCTTGGACGGTCATACCGGGCAGCACCTGGTCCCGCGCCGGATCTTCGCCAAGATAGCTTTTGGTGAGTGTAATCAAGGCTTTGTAATAGGGCGTTCCGGCATCATCTGTGAAGGTCGAAGGCGAAACGGTGCGCAAAACGCCCTCGATCGCGCCATAGCGCGCGAAATCGTAAGTCGCGACCTTCACAGCGACCGGTTGGCCGATGCTGATGTGCCCGACATCGTTGGTGGAAACGCGAGCCTCAACCTCCAGAACATCGTCAACCGGAACGATGCTCATCAACAATCCGCCCGGCCGCACCACCGCACCGATGGTCTGAAATTGCACGTCTTGGACGAGCCCCCGGATCGGTGCGCGGACGTCCAAGCGGCGTACTTGATCCTCGGCCTTCACGATGGCCTCTTCGACCTGGGCAAGCTCGGCCCCGATGGTTCCCAATTGATCCAATGCATCGTGACGCGCGGTTGCATCGAGATCCAACAGGCGGCTTTCGGCTTCCGCAAGGGCCTTCTGGGTCGCCACCATTTCGCCCATGAGCCGCTGCAGCTCACCGAGCATCTGCGCCTGTTGACGCCGGGTCTCCAAGTAGGCCATGCGCGACTCGAGGCCTTGTTCGACAAGCCGCGCGCGGATTTCGATCTGCTCATCGAAGATTTCGAGCTGATCCTGCACAGCCTTCTGCTGCTCTTCGAAAACCGCCAGTTCCGCGCTCCGCTGGTCGATCTGCGTCGCGAGGACCGCGCGCTGCGCTTTTTGGCTTTCGATCTGACCCCGATAGATCGCGCGTTGGTCGTCGATCAACCCGGCAAACGAGGGGTCGTGCACGGATTCGAAATCAGGTGCGCGTTCGGACGCGAAGGCGCGCAGCCTCTCGGCACGGAGCCGCAAATCGGCCCGGCGCGCACGCAGTTGATCCAAGTC
>JANQOH010000313.1 GCA_028289725.1 Alphaproteobacteria bacterium | reverse complement strand
AAAGCCATAGACCGCGATGAGCAGGACAGTCTTGGTGCCGAAAGCGTTGGCCGCGAGAATCCTGTCGAACACCGTTGGCCCGGCGACCGCGCGCACGATGGCGAGCGCCATGGTCACGAGAAGCGCGAAGGCAGCAACGGCGAATTGGAGATCCATTGCTACTTCTCCAGCGCCGCCACTTTGGTGTCCATCTCGCCGGTCGCAAGGGCGTCTTGGCCCTCACGCGTCAGGGCGTGGACAAGGATCGTGTCGTCACCGATGTCGAGTGAGATCGTTCCCGGCGTTAACGTAATCGAGTTGGCGTAGATCACGCGCCCGAGATCACTTGTCTGGCTCATCTTGATCTCGAATAGGCGGGGGTCGATCGGCAGCCGCGGATCCAAGATGCGGCGCGCGACATCGATATTCGACTTAACAATCTCGACGAAAAGCCACAGCCAATAGCGCGATAAGCGCCACCCCATATGGAGGGGGTAGCTCTCTCGGTCGACGAGGCGGAAACGCAGCGCCAGAAATGTCACGAACACGCACGACAGCGCGCCGAAGACAAGGATCAGCGGATCATAGTGCCCTGAAAGCAGCAGCCAGACGGCCGCCAGAGCGACAAAGACAGAAACCGTGTGCACCAACGGCGCAGAACCCCACTCCTTTGGAACTGCGACGCATAGCGGCCGTCAGTTCAATTCGGTGGCGTACGCCGCGGCCGGACGCGCTTCCGGAATCAGCCCTTGCTCGGCGAGAAACTTCGAAAACCGCGCATAGCGTTCGCTGTCCAGCGCCGCGGGGCGCAAAGCGAACCTGGGCAATGTATCGCGCCAGGCGCGGCGATTGAGTTCGTCGTCGAGCTCCGGGCGGCCGTCGATGAAGTGAGTCCAGCTCTCATCCGGATGATTGACCAAAAACTGCACGCCTTGTTCCAACGCATCGACAAATGCGCGAAGGCGCGGGTCGTTTTTCCGGTCTTGGTGAGCTACGAGAATCAACTCATCGTAGGCCGGTACGCCATGTTCTTCCACATAGAACGCGCGTCCCGGATTGCCAGAAATATCCATCTGATTCAGCTCGAAGTTGCGAAACGCGCCGATTACCGCATCAACCTGTCCGGCTATCAGTGAGGGCGATAATGAGAAGTTCACGTTGATCAACGTGATCTCGTCGAATCCGATGCCATGTGGCGCCAGCATGGCGCGGAGCAGGGCGTCTTCGAAGCCGCCAACCGAGAAACCGACCTTCCGCCCTCGGAGGTCCGCAAGCGATTGGATCGGACTGTCCGCCAGCACGACGAGGCAATTGAGCGGCGTGGCGACCAGCGTACCAAAGCGCACCAGTGGCAAGCCTTCGGCGACCTGAATGTGCAACTGCGGTTGGTAGGACACCGCGATGTCGGCTTGGCCGGCCGCGACCAGTTTCGGCGGGTCGTTGGGATCTGCCGGGGCAATCAACTCGACCTCCAGCCCGTGCTCGGCGAAATAGCCTCGCTCTTGCGCGACGATCAGCGGCGCATGATCGGGGTTTACAAACCAGTCCAACAAGACAGTCAGCCGTTCGGAGGCATGTGCGCTGGAATGGGCGGCCAGCCAACAGCCGACCGCGAACAAGATCAGTTGAAGATATTTCATAGCTTCACACTTTAAATTGCGAAAAAGTCAGCGCGAATTGCGCGTCTTATGCAGCTTGTGGGCGTGCCAATACCAGAGAAAAATACTTATTGGCCGGCGTAAAGTGCGCTGCGGTCGAGAACCCAGCCATGTTGAGCATGCCGGACAAGGACTCGTCCGTAAATTTGCGGCTGATCTCCGTCAGAATGGTTTCACCGGCGCGCACACGCAGCGATGTGTCCAGGGCGCCGATCACGACTGTCTGGTCTGATAGAGCAACCAAGCGCATTTCGATCCGACTCCGGTCGGCATTGAACTCCGCCCGGTGCTCGAATTGGCTCAAGTCAAAGTCCGACTCGACCTCTTCATTCAAGACTTTGAGAACGTTCAAATTGAAAGCCGCGGTTAAACCCTGACTGTCATTGTAAGCCGCGTGCAGAACGTCGTCGTCCTTAACCCGGTCCGCACCCAATAGCAGCAGATCGTCGGGATTCATGCGGCTCCGGATTTCCCGCAGAAAAGCGATTGCCTTCTCTTGTTCAAAGTTGCCGATCGTGCTGCCCAAAAAGCAGAATAGGCGCCGACCGTCCGATTTCGGCAGATGCCTTAGGCCTGCCTCGTAGTCGCCAATCAAGATGTTGATTTCGAGCCAGTCATACTCATCGACCAAATCGAGCGCAGTCTGTTGCAGCGTTTCGGGCGATATGTCGTAGGGAGAGTAGGTCGGGCAAAACCCCAAACCTTCGCAGGCATCGAGCAAACGACGGGTTTTGCGCGACGTCCCGCTCCCCAGTTCCAGGATATCGTCGGGTGCCGCTTGATCGATGATCGATTCGGCGCAGTCCTTCAATAAGGCATCCTCGGTGCGCGTCACATAATACTCGGCCGTCTCGCAGATTTTATCGAACAGCTTCGAGCCGTACTCATCATAAAAGTATTTCGGCGGCAGGAAACGGGGCGGCGTCAGCAAACCGTGTTCGACATCGTCAGTTAGACTGGGAACTTCGCGTGCACGGGCTACGGTCTGGCACGCAATGCGAGGTTCTTGCGTGCCAATCGTCTGCGAGGTGGCCATATCGTTCCCGTGCCGGGGCACGTCGAAGGCCCCCGCTGCTCCTGTTCAGATTAGCGGCGTTAGGCTAACATCCTGACCTCGTGATACAACCCCCCGCTAAATTCAAGGTCACCCTGCCGCGTCGTGCGAATTGTGCGGCATGGACCAGCCTCAACCTGATTTTCCGCCCATGTGTCGTCACGCTGCCTATGTCGGCCCGCTTCTCGGCCTAAACGACTTTCTGCTTCAGCCGTCCCATAGTCTGGTGGAGCAGTCGTTTCGGCCGAAAGAGATGCTCACAGCGACCGTAAACGTCGACGGCTTTGGCGTCGGTTGGTACTTGGACGATGGCAGAGCCGGTATCTATACCAACCCGATGCCGATCTGGTCCGACTCAAACCTTGAGCATTTGGCGGTCGCCTTGGACAGCCGGATTTGGGTGGCGAACGTGCGTAGCGCGACGACGGGGCAGCCGATCAACCAAGCCAACACACATCCGTTTCTGAGCGACCGATTTCTTTTCTCGCACAACGGTTTCATAAAGAGCTTTTTTGATGGACCGCGTAGTTATTTGCGAGAAATCATTAAACAAGAATATGAGTCTGAAATCCGTGGCAGCACCGATTCGGAACATCTGTTTGCCTGGTTCCGCCAGGAGCTGGCTGACAGTGGGACTGCGGTTGATGCGTTCCGGCGCGTGTTTGATCGCCTTGAGTCGCTGCTGGTGGATAGCCATGGTTTGTTCAATCTTTTGGTCGCGGATGGTGAGCGCGTCTATGCGACGCGGCATGCCATAAATCACGACGCGCCGTCGCTTTATGTCGGAACAGATCCCGATCTATATCAGGGCGGTTGGATCGTCGCGTCTGAATCCTTTACCGCGGCACCTGAGTGGCAGGAGGTTCCCGACCATCACTTGGTGGTTTTGGAAGCGGACAAAGAGCCGAAGGTTACGCCGTTGTGAGCCAACCGAACGTCGATCGATTAGAGAGCATTCAGGTGGCACTGACCGCCATCGTCGCTTCGATCAACGATGCGGATTGCCGGACGCAATTTGACCCCCAGCTCAGTCCGCTCGGGTGGCATTTGCGTCATTGCGCCTTTTTGGAAGCTCTGTGGCTGCGCGAACGGATATTGGAAGATCGGCGTCTCACGGCACCGTTAATTGACCTGTGCTTGCCCGAGCGGGCGCCCAAACATGAGCGTGGCGCGAAGCTGCCCGAACGGAAGTCGCTTTTGGCTTGGGCTGAAGAGGTGATGGCGGAAAACCGCCAACTGTTGGCGACGGTTGAAGGCGAAAATCACCCACATCCGCTCGTCCAGAACGGCTACCTGCGCGAATTTTTGGTGGCACATCATGCACAGCACCTGGAAACCATGCAGATGGTGCTGAGCGCGCGCGTGATCGCCCGGCAAAACGGTTATCTGGCGCAAGAAGTTTTGGTGTCCGCGCCACCGGTCTGGGAAGCGGTGCAAATTTCAGCGGGCGCGTATTATGTCGGCGCAAAGGGTGGGTTTGCCTATGACAATGAACGCCCTCGACACCGGGTGATGCTCGCGGATTTTGCGCTGGCCAGCACGCCCGTGACCAATGCCCAATATCTGGGAT
>JANQOH010000312.1 GCA_028289725.1 Alphaproteobacteria bacterium | reverse complement strand
GATCAGTCCTGTCGCGGTCGACGCCGATTCGGATCGTCCGGCATAGGTCGGCCGCTTGCATGCGTGGCCAATCTCTTCGAGCAGCGACTCGATACGCGGCGCGACAAAGGTCCACGCCCCCATATTCATCGGCTCCTCTTGGCACCACACCATCTCGGCCTTGGGATACTTGTCGAGTTCTTCGCTCAGCGCGGCGACAGGGAACGGCGCCAACTGTTCAAGGCGCACCAACGCGACATCCTTAATCTCGCGTTTCTCGCGCTCCTCGAGCAAATCGTAATAGACCTTTCCTGTGCACATCACGACGCGCCGCGCATTCTCGTCCGCCACGCGCCTGTCACCCTCGTGCAACACGCGATGGAAGCTCGTGTCCCCCGACAAATCGTCCAGCGACGATACCGCCAATTTGTGACGCAACAGCGATTTCGGCGTCATCAAAACCAGCGGCTTGCGGAATTTGCGCTTTAGCTGCCGCCTCAGAACGTGAAAGTAGTTCGCGGGCGTCGTGCAGTACGCGACCTGGATATTGTCCTCGCCGAACAACTGCAGATAGCGCTCAAGCCGTGCGGAACTGTGTTCCGGTCCCTGCCCCTCATAGCCGTGGGGCAACAGTAGGACCACGCCCGACATGCGCAGCCACTTGCTTTCGCCGGCGCAAATGAACTGATCGATGATCACCTGGGCGGTGTTCGCGAAGTCGCCGAACTGCGCTTCCCACATGACCAGAGAATCCGGATCGGCCAGCGTGTAGCCATACTCGTAGCCAAGCACCGCAGCCTCGGACAACAAACTGTCCGTCACTTCGAAAGGCGCCTGCTTCTCGGCGAGGAAATTTAGCGGAATGTGCCGATCCTCTGTGGTTTGGTCGACCAGCACCGAATGACGCTGCGAGAATGTGCCGCGCCCGGAATCCTGGCCGCTCAGACGAACCGTGTGGCCATCGAGCACCAATGAACCGAACGCCAACGCTTCCGCGGTCGCCCAATCAATGTTCTCGCCGGTTTCGATCGCCTTTTTGCGCTGATCGAGGAATCGCACGATTTTGCGGTGAACGTTGAACCCGTCGGGGTATTGGCACAGCGCCAAGCCGATTTCACGCAACTTGTCGGCCGGAACCGCGGTCTTGCCGCGCCGGTCGCCGCTCGGCGCCGTCTCGAAACCCGCCCACTCGCCTTCCAGCCAATCGGCTTTGTTTGGCTTGAAATTGCGTCCGGCCTCATAAGCCTCGGCAAGCTCGGCGTTGAACGACTCGCGCCGACTGTCCGCTTCGGTCGGCGTCAACACGCCCTCGCTGATCAGTTTCTCGGTGTAGAGCTGGCGCGTTGTCGCATGTTCGCCGATGCGCTTATACATCAGCGGCTGGGTAAAGGCCGGCTCATCACCTTCATTATGACCGTGGCGGCGATAACAGAAGATGTCGAGCACCACGTCGCGGCCGAACTGGTGGCGGAAGTCGGCGGCCAAAATGGCCGCGTGGACCACCGCCTCCGGATGGTCGCCATTGACGTGAATGATCGGCGCCTGAACCATCTTCGCGACGTCCGACGGATAGGGCGAGGAGCGCGAATATTTCGGGCTGGTCGTGAAACCGATCTGGTTGTTGACGATCACGTGTAGCGTGCCGCCGGTGCGATGGCCGCGCAGTTCCGACATGCCGAGCGTTTCAGCGACGATGCCCTGGCCGGCAAAGGCCGCGTCGCCGTGCATCAGCACGCCCATCACGCGCTTATGCCCGGTATCACCCATCATTTCCTGCTTCGCACGGACGCGGCCCATGACCACCGGGTTGACCCATTCCAAATGGGACGGGTTTGGCGTCATCGATAAATGGACCTTGTGGCCATCGGGCAACACACGATCCGACGACACGCCGAGATGGTATTTCACGTCGCCTGAGCCTTGAACGTCCTCGGGCTTCGCCGAGCCGCCCTGAAACTCCGAAAACACCTGCAAATAGGGCTTGCCCATCACCGTGGTCAGAACGTTGATCCGGCCGCGGTGCGGCATGCCGAACACGACCTCTTCCACGCCATGCGCGGCGGAGGCACGGATGATCGCTTCCAGCGCCGGAACCAAGCTTTCGGCGCCTTCGATCGAAAAACGCTTTGTGCCCGGATACTTGACATGGAGAAATCGCTCGAAGCCCTCCGCCTTGTCGAGTTCGGTTAGGATTTCGAGCTTCTGTGCGTTGGTATAGCCGGTCCGGTTCAGCGTGTTCTCAACCCGCTGCTGAATCCATGACTTCTCCAGCGGGTACTGGATGTGCATGAATTCGATGCCAATTTTCGAGCAATAAACCTGCTTGACGATCTCCAGCACCTGACGGAGCGTCGCGGTTTGGTGCCCCAGCACGCCATCCAGAAAGAACTCTCGGTCGTAGTCCGCGTCCGAAAAGCCGTAGCTCGTCGGATCGAGCTCGGGATGATGGTTTTGCCCGGTGATTTTCAGCGGATCGAGCTCGGCGATCAAATGCCCGCGCACGCGATAGGCGCGGATCAGCATAAGGATGCGCAGGCTGTCGCGGGTGCGCGCCAACACATCGCCGGTATCCAGCGCCGCGGCGGCCGGCCCGGCGGCCAGTGCTGCAGGCTCCCGGTCCAAATCCGAAAAGAAGTCGCGCCAGCTCGGATCGATCGCCGCCGGATCGGCGCGATAACGATCGTAAAGTTCCTCGATGAAGCCAATATTGGCTCCGCTCAGGAACGACAAATCTTCTAATTGTATCGCCATATCCCGCGTTACCCTGTGGGTCGATGGCGCGCCGGGCGTCCGACACGCCGCGCAGGGCTTATATGGGGCTAACCCTGCATCACCTTCAACATGGTAGTCCCAAGGCTCGCGGGCGAGTCCGCAACCGCAACGTCGGCCGCCCGCAAAGCCTCCATTTTTTCCGCCGCGCCACCCTTACCACCGGCGATGATCGCGCCGGCATGCCCCATGCGCCGGCCCGGCGGCGCCGTAACGCCGGCGATAAAGCCGACCACCGGCTTCTTAACCGGCGATTGGCGTAGGAAATCTGCGGCCTCTTCTTCGGCTGTGCCGCCGATTTCGCCGATCATGATAATACCTTCGGTTTCCGGGTCGCCGAGGAACATATCGAGGCAATCAACAAAATTTGTTCCGTTCACCGGATCGCCACCGATACCGATACAGGTGGTCTGACCGAGGCCTACCGCGGTGGTTTGCGCCACCGCCTCGTAGGTCAGCGTGCCAGAGCGCGACACCACGCCGATCTTGCCGGGACTGTGGATGTGGCCGGGCATGATGCCGATCTTGCATTGGTCCGGGGTGATCACGCCCGGACAGTTCGGACCGACCAACCGAGTTTCCGAATCCGCAATCACGCGCTTGACCGGCACCATATCGCCGACCGGGATGCCTTCGGTGATGCAAACGGCGAGTTTCACGCCCGCGTCCACCGCCTCCAGGATCGCGTCGGCCGCGAAACGAGGCGGCACGTAGATCACGCTGGCGTCGGCGCCGGTTGCCGCGACGGCGTCGTGCACCGTGTCGAAAACCGGCAAGTCCAAGTGCTTGGTGCCGCCTTTGCCCGGCGTCACACCGCCGACCATGCGCGTACCGTAGGCCAGCGCCTGCTCAGAATGAAACGTGCCCTGACGGCCGGTGAAGCCCTGGCAGATCACTTTGGTGTCCGCATTGACCAGAACCGACATCAGGCGACTTCCTTCACTTCATGAACGATCTTCTCGGCGGCGTCCGCCAAGTCGTCGGATGAGACGATTGGCAGGCCGGACTCCGACAGGATTTTCTTGCCCAAATCGACATTGGTGCCTTCCAAGCGCACGACCAGGGGCACCTGCAGGCTGACCACGCGTGCTGCGGCGACAATGCCTTCGGCGATCACATCACAACGCATGATGCCGCCGAAAATATTCACCAACACGCCTTCGACGTCCGGGTCGGACAGGATCAGCTTGAACGCCTCCGTCACGCGCTCCTCGGTCGCGCCGCCGCCGACATCGAGAAAGTTCGCCGGCTCGCCGCCATAGAGCTTGATGATGTCCATGGTCGCCATCGCCAAGCCAGCGCCGTTGACCATGCAGCCGATATTGCCGTCGAGCTTGATGTAGTTGAGATCGTGGCGCGCCGCTTCGCGCTCGCGGGCGTCCTCTTCGGTCTCGTCGCGCAGCTCCATGATGTCCGGATGGCGTTCCAGCGCGTTGTCGTCGAAGTTCATCTTGGCGTCGAGCGCGATCATGTCGCCGCTGCCGGTCACGACCAGCGGGTTGATCTCGATGAGACTGGCATCCGAGTCGACATAGGCTTTGTACATGGCGAGCATGAACTTGGTCGCCGCGCCGATTTGCTTGGCTTCGAGCCCAAGACCAAACGCAAGGCGCCGGGCATGAAACGGCTGCATGCCGCACGCCGGGTCGATCGCCACGCGCATAATTTTGTCAGGCGTCTTGGCGGCAACTTCCTCGATATCCATACCGCCTTCGGTCGACGCCATCAGCGTCACGCGGCTGGTTGCGCGATCAAGCAGCACACCGAGATACAGCTCGCGCGCAATGTCGCAACCTTCTTCAATGTAGATGCGGTTGACTTCCTTGCCGCCGGGACCGGTCTGATGCGTGACGAGATTCATCCCGATCATCGCCTTCGCCGCGGCGGTCACTTCATCGAGTGACTTGACGACTTTAACGCCGCCACCCTTGCCGCGCCCGCCGGCATGGATTTGCGCCTTGACGACCCAAACGGGTCCGCCCAATTCGCGTGCCTTCTGTTCCGCTTCCGCTGGTGTATACGCAACATGCCCGCGCGGTACGCTGACACCATACTTAGCAAGCAAAGCTTTTGCCTGATATTCGTGAATATTCATCTCAAATCGCCGCCTGATACGCGGCCGCCCCGGATTTCCGCCGCTTGGGAGTGATGTAACACGATCTTCCGGCTGGCCCAGTCATCCCGCCTGAAACCAGCAAAACCGGCGGATTTTAGCGCCTCGCAGGCCGTTTTCGCACCGGGCCTCGCCGCCCGGCCGCCTTGCGCGGTGCCGATCGGCGAGCCGTCGTCGCCCCCTTTGGCTTGGCCGCCGCCGGCTTTTTAGCAGCTTTGCTTTTCAATTTCTTCACCGCAGCCACCAGACCGCGCACCGCCGCCACCGATTTGTCGAACTGCGCCTTTTCGGACCGATTGAGCGAAATTTCGACGATCCGCTCCACGCCCTTGGCGCCGATCACGCAGGGTACGCCGACATACATGCCGCGCACGCCGTATTGCCCGTTCAAGTTGGCGGCACACGGTAGAACGCGCTTTTTGTCTCGAAGATATGATTCCGCCATCTGAATCGCGGCGGAGGCCGGCGCGTAAAAGGCCGACCCGGTCTTTAGCAAGCCAACGATCTCAGCGCCGCCGTCACGCGTCCGCTGCACGATCTGGTCAAGTTTCTGCTTGCTCGTCCACCCCATCTTCACCAAATCGGGGAGCGGAATCCCGGCGACGGTCGAATAGCGTGTCAGCGGAACCATGGTGTCACCATGGCCGCCCAACACAAAGGCCGTGACATCTTCCACCGACACCTTGAACTCTTCCGCCAGGAAGTAGCGGAACCGCGCCGAGTCCAACACGCCCGCCATGCCAACGACCATGTTGTGTGGCAACCCGGATGCTTCACGCAACGCCCAGACCATCGCGTCCAGCGGGTTGGTGATGCAAATGACAAACGCTTTCGGGCAATATTTCTTAATGCCCGCGCCAACCGCGTCCATCACCTTTGTGTTGATGCCCAACAGATCGTCGCGGCTCATGCCAGGCTTGCGGGGAACGCCTGCGGTCACGATCACCACATCCGCGCCCTTTATGGCGCCGTAGCCCGTGGTGCCGGACATGGCGGAATCAAATCCCTCGATCGGCGAAGACTGAACCAGGTCAAGCGCCTTTCCCTGCGGAATGCCGCCGACAATGTCGAACATGACGACATCGCCGAGTTCCTTGAGTCCGGCAAGGTGGGCGAGTGTACCGCCGATGTTACCGGCGCCGATCAACGCGATCTTGTTGCGAGCCATCTAGAGATCCTCTTGGGAGGGGTGCGATGTGTGGGAAGAAACACGGCGGTAAATAGCGTGAAAACATATCCCCATCAAGGCCGCGCATCCCACATGTGCGCGACCATGTCGGCGTGGACGAAGCCCGAGGGCGGAGGTTGGAACGTGCCGCAGATCAAATCACGTGTCGGCTGCTCAAATAGTCGCCGCTTTGCATCTCGATAAGACGCGACGCCGTGCGCTGAAACTCGAAGGTGCCGGTGCCCGCCGTGTAAAGTTCATCCGGCGGCGCGGCCGCGCTCATGATCAACTTCACCATGTGGTCGTAAAATACGTCGACCAGCAACGCGAAACGGCGCGCCTCGTTGCGCTGTTCCGGCGTCATTGCCGGCACGCCCGAGAGAATGACCGTGTGATAATGCTGCGCGATCACG
>JANQOH010000295.1 GCA_028289725.1 Alphaproteobacteria bacterium | reverse complement strand
TGAATTGTGCCAAAGCGCGTCGAGCAGCGCGCGTACCGCCGCTTTGGTCGGGTCGCCACCGCGAATATCGGTGCCCATGCCAATCTCAAGGACAACGCGCTTTAGGGACATGCGGGCCTCGCCCTTTTCCAATCCGGGCGGCACCCTACTGCCAATGACCGAGCGATGGAACGGAGAATCCGCCAGCGCAAGATCGCGTTGCGGTGGACCGAGCCTTGCAAATGAAACGACTACTCAATGATGCCGCAAAACATGCGCCCGCCGCCCTTGCCGTGATGGTGTGCGGCATGGTCTCGGTATCGGTCCACGCCGCCGTGGACGATTAACGACCGCTGTCGAATGTCGCTGACCCGCAAGCGCGGTGCGAGAACCGGGATCTGAACCCGGCCGTCACCCTCGACAAAAAGATTCGGCAGGTCACCGAGATGGCCATCGCCGTAGGGTCCGGCATGAACGCCGGTCCCCTCGGGATCGAAATGGCCGCCTGCGGCGCCTGCCGGGAGGAGGTGGCCGTCCTTCTCCAAAGAGCCGCAATTGGGCCGCTCGTGAATGTGCGCACCGGCCGGGCCCGGGTTCAGCCCGGAGAGGTCGGGCCGAACGAGTAGGCCATGGGCCGTGTCCTCGAATGTCACTTGTCCGATGCTTGCGGATTGTCCGGTGTCGGGGACAGGGTGGAGGGTTACCGTGACGGTCTCCGCAAACACGCCGGACGTCGTCGACAGGACCAGCCAGAACGCACATTGAGCGAGCGATTTCATGGGACGACTTCTTTTTCTTCAGAGGCAAACCTCTGAAGCCTATTGAGCGGCGACTTCCGGCGCGTATCGAATATCAAACGGCCTGGAAAAGCGGAGGTATAGAATGCAGTCCGCCGACGCGCCGCATTCCAGCGCATGCGGCGGCGCGTTGCCCGGGAAGCTGATATAGGCGTTCTGCGCAAACTCTGTGCGTGTGCCATCGTGTGCGATCAGCGTGAAAGCGCCACGAAGCCAGACATAGAGTTCGTCGCTGGTATGGGTGTGGTTCGGCACCTTGTACCCGGCCGGCAAGCGCAGGAAGGCTTCCGCCTCACCTTTGGATAGATCGCCGCGCACCAGGGCAATCTCGGCGCCCGATGGCAGGCCCTCTACCTCGAGCGGCGCCCAAACCATCTTGTCGATATCGACGATCGTTTGGTCATCGCCGAAGGCCAATGGGTTCATGTTTGAGCCCAACTCGTGGGCAGCCAGGTGCCCCGCGAACATGGTGGCGAATGCCGCGGCAAGGATCGGTGTACGCATGGTTGAGTGACTCCCATTATGGGTTTGCGGGGTGGGACGAAACGGCGCGAGAGCCGTTGATCGAACCATCGCAAGTGCCGTGCCAGGTCTCGCCACCTGAGCCACACTCCCCAGAAATGTGGGATTTTGGGGCGTTTGCCAGCGCCGACCGCACCACCATCGTCGCGCCTACCCTTGTTACAGCTACGAAAATTCCGGTATCATTACGAGATTTCGTAGTTTTCGGAGGATGACTATGGACGCAGACCTTCAAGCCTGCGAACCCATACTCGGTGCAAGCCGCGCATTGGCGCAGGTCTTGGAACGCGTCGATGCGGTCGCAAGAACGCACTCCACCGTGCTCTTGTCAGGGGAATCCGGTGTCGGCAAGGAACTTGTCGCGCAGCGGATTCACGATCGCAGCGCGCGCCGCCAGGCCCCCTTTGTTTCTGTGAACTGCGCATCGATATCGCGAGATTTGTTCGAAAGCGAGTTCTTTGGACATGTCCGCGGCGCGTTTACCGGTGCGACGCAAAACCGTGCCGGGCGCATTGAAGCGGCGCAAAAAGGCACCCTGTTTCTTGATGAAGTTTCGGAAATCCCCGTCGAACTGCAGAGCAAGTTGCTACGCGTGCTCCAGAACTTCACTTTCGAACGGGTCGGCGACGATCGCACGCGAAACGCCGACGTGCGTGTTGTGGCCGCGACCAATCGCAATTTGGAAGAAGAAGTTGGCGCCGGCCGGTTCCGCCTCGATCTCTATTATCGCCTTGCGGTATTCCCCATCGAGGTCCCACCATTGCGCGAAAGGCACGAGGATATTCCGATCCTCGCACAACATTTCCTCAAATCGGTTTCCGCTTCCAATGGCCAGGTTTGTCGCACGCTTCGAAAAGCCGATACGCGGCGGCTTGAAGCACACGATTGGCCGGGCAATGTCCGCGAACTCAAGAATGTCATGGAACGCGCCTACATCCTTTCGGGCGACGGCCCGCTACGCGTCGACCTGGCACTGCCCGAAGTCCGCCGGAGCCAGGATCGGCTCGACTCGCCGCACTCTAAGCAGCAAGCCCGCCGCGGATTTCTGACGGTCGAAGAACTGCAGGAATTCGAAATCGAAAACTTACTCGGCGCTCTGGAGGCGGCTGACTGGAAAGTGTTTGGCCCGAATGGGGCGGCCGCGCTCCTTGGTATGAAGCCGACGACGCTCGCATCCCGTCTCAAGGCGTTGAACATCAGGCGACCCGATCCCGACTCTCTTTATGCTCGTCTCGGCGGACGCAAAGGAATCTCGCGGCTGGCCCGAGATTTGTTTGGGCGCGTCGTCTCGGATGAGCGGCTATCGCGATTTTGGGTTAACCGGAGCACTTTCGGCGTCTTACGGGAAGAGCAGTTATTAGTGAGCTACCTTTCAGAAGCTAGTGGCGGACCGGGGCGATATGTGGGCCGGAATATTCTGTCCGCGCACCGCGGCCTCGAGATCGACGCGCGCGACTGGCGCATATTCGAGATGCACTTGCATGACGTCCTTGCGTCCCACCATTTGGACGACCGGACACGCCGTGAGATCGATGGCTTCATGGTGCAGCTCCAGCCGCAAATCGTCGGCGTGTAGCCTCACCAAGCGATCCTTCCGGCACCTTACGACCGCCGAGCGCCATTTCGGCCTTGATCACCCAACGTTCTAGTGACATATCGGCGGGGCGCTGCTGATGTTCGACATGGCCTCGGGTAGGACATGCCGATAGACTTCGGCGGTTCGTTTCGTGGCGCCCGGGTGCCGTGGCGGATGATTTAGGTCCTTAAGGGAGCGACAGAATGAAGGGCAAGAAGCGCGTTATCGATTGTTTGAACGAATTGTTGACCGATGAGCTTACCGCCGCCGATCAGTATTTCGCACATTCCCGAATGTACCAGGATTGGGGCCTTCAAAAGCTTTATGAGCGCGTCGCGCACGAACGCGAAGACGAGCTCAATCACGCCGACGAGCTGATACAGCGCATTCTGTTCTTGGAAGGCACGCCGAATGTCGCCAAGCGCAATAAGGTCGCGGTCGGCAAGGACGTCCCCGAAATGCTCGAAAACGACCTCAAATATGAACTCGAGGTGATCGAAAAACTCAAAGCCGCGATCGCGGTCTGCGAGGAAGAGCAGGATTACGAGTCGCGCAATATGTTGCGCAAGAACCTGGCGGAGACAGAGGAAGACCACACCTACTGGCTCGAGAAACAGCTCGGTTTAATCAAGAAAGTCGGGCTGCAGAATTACCTTCAATCCGCCGCCAGCGATATCGCCACAGCCTAGCCAAACGCCACAGGACGTCCGCCATGCAAGGAATCCCAAAGGTCATCACCGAGCTCAACGCCGTCCTGAAGGTCGAGTTGACGGCGATCAATCAGTATTTTCTGCACGCGCGCATGCTTGATAACTGGGGCCTTCGCGCACTTGGTCAGGTCATCTACAAGCAATCGATCGCCAAAATGAAACACGCCGATTGCGTGATCGAGCGGATTCTGTTTTTGGAGGGTCTGCCCAATCTCCAAGATCTCGGAAAACTATTGATCGGCGAGAATGCACCGGAAATTGTCCGTTGCGATCTCGCCATGATGCACCAGGAACGTGACGCGCTCGTGGCCGCCGTGGCCCTATGCGAAGCCGAACAGGACTATCAAACACGGCACACCGCGCGCGAAATTCTTGAGTCAGTCGAGGAGCATATCGACTTTCTCGAAACTCAAATTCACTTGCTGGAAAGCGTCGGGGAGCAGAACTACCTGCAAACCGCAATTGGAGAAATCGAAGGCGCCTAGTCGCGCCCGCTTCATTCTTTCGCCGGACTGTCGGACGCGGTCCGACCGGTCTCAGAGCCGCCATTGGCAACGGTGCGGTCGGACGCGAGCTTGCTTGGCGCGCGGTTATGCGGCTGTTGGGCCGCGTCGCTCGGCCGTTCGTTCAAGGCTGCAAACGCCGCGACGATCTTTTGTGGCTTCAGTCCGCGCCAAAGATACATCGCCGACGGCTCCTAAGCTCCAAAAGCGCGACGAAAGCTCATCACGCATGCTCCGCGCCGGCCGTTGTCCGTGCTCCATCAATGTGGGCGCCGTCCAGCACTTGCTGGGCGACGTCAATGCATTGGCCGCAGCGCGGCCCTGCCCCGAGGGAGCGATAGGCTTCTTCAGCGCTTCGAACGCCGGCTTTCGCCAATTCCTGCAGCTCGGTTGAGCGGTAGCCGTTGCAGATGCACACAAACATGCAGTCCTCCCGTGAGGAACAACTCTGGCAACAATGAGAATGATTGTCAATTTCATTCGCACCAAAATTTTTCCTGTTATGGGAGCCCAAAATCGGCCGCAGGATCTCACCCGCGGAAACGTCGGCATCCCTTGCCAATTCGGCCATAGAACCCGACTGTTACGAAGCCGAAATGCGCCGCGTCGAGAAGGGTCTTAATGCGCGGCTACGCCTCTAGACACCGTCCGCGCCCGTCAAAGGGCGAGCGTCCGCCCAACGTGCTCGTTGTCGCGCGCCTCGCCGCCCGAATCACAATCTGAGGCGAATCGCGATTGCCAGAACCCGTCGCCGCGCGCGCGATCGATGAAATCCGCCGGTTTCAGGGGTCGGCTAAACCAATAGCCTTGGCCAATGTCGCAACCCAGCTCGGTTAAGGTTTGCCGCTGCTCCGCTGTCTCGACACCTTCCGCGACCACGACCAAGCCCAAATTGTGCGCCAAGTCGATGGTTGAGCGCACAATCGTCTCGTCGGTGGCATTCTCGGCCATGGCCATGACAAAGCTCCGGTCGATTTTGAGCTCGGAGACCGGCAGTTTGCTCAAGTAAGACAGCGATGAGTAGCCGGTACCGAAATCGTCGATCGACAGACGCACACCCAGCGCGTCGATCTCTCGGAGTGTTCGACCGGCCATTTCCGGGTCCTGCATGATCGTGGTTTCGGTAATCTCCAGCGTCAGTCCGCCCGGGTCGACCGCATGCTGCGCCAAACAATCCGCAATCAGGTTCGGCAATTCCGGGTCGTGCACACTTTGCGCCGGCAGGTTGACCGACACGCCAACGGCCACACCCTGACGCAACCAGTCCGCGACGTCAGCGACGACCGTCCGTAAGGCAAGCTCGGTAAGCGGCTTGATCAATCCGCTGCTTTCGGCCACGCGGATGAATTCGCTGGGCTCGACAATGCCCAATTCCGGATGATCCCATCGGGCTAACGCTTCGACGCCGCACATCCGGCCGGTTCGGAGTTCGAGCTTCGGTTGATAATAAAAACGAACCTGTTTGTCTTTGATGGCCCGGCTGAGCTGACCCGAAAGCGCCAAATGCCTCACGCTATTCAGATCTCTCTCAGCGTCGTACACCGCGTAGCAGTCGTCGGTCCCCTTGGACAAATACATGGCGACATCGGCGCGTTGCAGCAATTGCGGCAGGTCCGACGCGTGGTCCGGATACAACGCCACGCCCACGCTCGCCTTGAGCGCGAGTGAAATGCCGTTGAAATCGAACGGCGCTTCGAGCGCGTGTGAAATCCGACGCGCCACCAACTCCGCGTCTTGTTGCGCAGCCGGCGGCGGCAACAGGATGGCGAATTCGTCGCCACCTAAACGTGCGAACAAAGCGTCTTCGCCAATATGTCGGCCGATCCGCTTGGCGACAGACACCAGCAGGCGATCGCCGGTTTGGTGGCCAAGCGTGTCGTTGATGTCCTTAAAGCGGTCCAGATCCAAGAGCAGCAGCGCAAAAGACTCGGAATTCGCCGCCGCGAGCGCTGCGTCCATCGCTTCGCTTAGAGCCAAACGGTTGGGCAAGTCCGTGAGCGCGTCATGCCGCGCTTGATGCCGCAGCAAATTCTCGTGTTCCTGCCGCTTCGTGACATTCCGGATGACCGCGATATGAAACGCGTGCGCGCTGTCTTTCGATCGGCTGAAGGCAATCTCGACCGGAAATGTCGTACCATCGAGCCTTCGCGCCTCACCCGACACATGGTCTGTCGCGTCGTCCCGCGTACTGCTTTCGAAGGACGCAATCGTCGGCACGAAATCGGAAAAACGCCGCCCGACAAGTCGATTCGCATCGCCGCCAAGCCCACGGCAGGCGGCGGCATTCGCCGTGACGACCCGATGTTGGTCATCGATCGTCAAAATCATGTCGAAACTGCTTTCCACGATAGTGCGCATCATGGCGTCGGCGCGCCCGAGACGAAGATCCTGCAACAGCAGCATCAGCGTCTGACGATCGACTTTGGAGAGAAGCGTGCTGACGTAAAGCAAGCCCGTCAGGCATAGGACCGCTGCGACGTTGAATAAAACCGGAAACGCCGCGTAGAAGAGCAAGTGCAAAGCGATCACGGCGGTCATAGTCGCCGCGACTAAAATCAATCCCCGTTGCCACGACAAACGATCGAACACCGGCGCCAAGAGCGCCGTGATCAGGATCAGGATCAGTACCGTGATTGCAGGCGCCGGCGATTGAAGCATGCGGTTCTTGATCAGCGACTGATACGCGACCGCGTAAAGGTGAACACCGCTCATCGCTTTGTAGAGTGGGACCGGCAAGACATCCTTCAACTCAACCGCGGTGGCGCCAATCAACACATTGCGCCCGCGCACAACCTCGGGATCGAAGTCACCGTTCAGCACATCGATGAACGATAAAGCCGGAACTTGGCCGATGCCGATGCCGTAATCGATGGTATACGAATTATAGGATTGCGTCGTCTCAACGACGCCGGCCAATTGCGCGGCCATCGATGCGATCGAGCCTGACCGCCAGTTTTCGAAAATTGTGGTGGTGCGAATAAGCCCGTCATCGGCCGGGCGCACATTTACCGAAGCCATCGACACATGATCACGGAACGCGGCGATGGGTTCGGACATGATAGTCCCAGTACCCATGGTGCCGCGCGCATATTGCACAAACGCTGGCAATATCACTTTGCCGTCGGCCCGCTCGAGCGCCTCGGCCAACGCCTGGTCCTCGGCAGGCGTCGAATGATTGCTGAAGTCGATATCGACCGCGATGCGGTGTGCGCCAGCGTCGAGCAGATTGTCTAGGGCACGGGCGTGATGACTTCGCGGCCACGGCCACTGCTCAAGCGCCAGCAAACTGGTGGCATCGATCTCCACCAATACCAAGCCGGGCTCGGCGTCCCTGGAATGGGTGGCAAACGCCAAGTCGTGAAGCTTGTAGTCGAGGAATTTGAGCGCGCCCGCCACTGACAAGAAAATGACCAGTGCCAGCGGCACGAGGGCCGCGACGAGCTGCCGCCGGCGATTATGCGTACCTGTCTGGGGCCCACGGATCGCATCCGCGGCCATGCGGCGATCTGGATTTGGCACGGGCTTCCCTAGCGCGTGGTCGGAGAGTTCAGGATGGGCCTTGGCGTGATACCTGCCTATCGCCGACCAAACAGGCGCCGCACACGCGCGGCGAACACGTCCGAAACTGTAATCAGGATGCCGACGATGGCTGCCAGTGCGACCGCGATGGTCAAGCCAATCTCGCCGAGATCCCAAAGGTCAAACGACGCATCGTCCCATTGCCACCAGCTCGATCCGCTGGTCGGGGCGTTATAGGAGCTGCGCGTCTCGCCTGCGGTTCGGCTCGCGCTTTCGCGGGCGAGCCCCGTGCCCGGGTTGCTGCTGCTCGCGGCTGGCCCTGCCTGGACCCATTGCCGGCCCAAGACGTCCGAGGCGACGCGCGCCCTCTGGGTGGGGCCGACCAAGGTCGACTGACCGGTAATTTGTGATGTCACTTCGACCGCACCGTGCTGGACCGCCACCGACGATCCGGACTGCGCGACCGCGACAACGAACTGCGTGCCTTTGACCACCGCGGTGAGATGCGGCGTATCGACTTGGAAGTGCTGCCGGCGGCGGGGTTCCACATCGAGAAAGATCTCGCCCAGCCTTTGGATGATCGTTACGCGCCCGGCCTCGCTATCCTCAGTGAACTCAATGTCCGTCTTCGGATCGATGGCGACCACGGTCCGACCACGGCTGATACTCACCTGGCCATCGCCGCCGGTCTCGACGCGCGCGCCATTCGGCACCACCGTCTCCAGACTTGGCTCGATTGCGGCGCCATCGGCATCGGTAATCGAGACCTCACCCACGACATCGGAAATCGTCCAACCCGTTTCGCCGGCCGAAGCCGGGAACGAAGCCGCAGCCAATCCCACGCCCAAAGCGCAGGCGAGTTTGACAAGGTGCGGCATAAGGCGTTGCTTCGTCACGTGATCCACCCTCCGGTCCCGTCGCGCAGGCGTTCGTGGCCAAGCACGCGGTTCGATTGTTCTTTCATCGTGTGTGTCGTCGAATGGCCAAACCACCGATCTGACCCGGGCGGTTTCGCCTTCGCAACGCACGCGAAGGGTCACGCCACGCATTTGTCGCGGCGTAACCGAGAATGAATCTAGATTCGGGTTGTCCCTAGTCCTGTGACGGCCGTCACGTTCCGAAGGGTTATGTGACGACGATCACCACACCATGGGCATGGTCATATCCTTGCGTCGTCGAACCGACACGAAGAAATCGGCGCACCGTTCGCGCCGGTGCACCCGATGCCATTGTTGGATCGAAGAAATGGCGATACGAGGCCGAAACAGGTTCCGTCTCGGCCCCGCCGTTCGTATTACTCGGCCGCCACCGCGTGGCCGGGAATTTCGTCGACGGCGTGGGTTTCGTGCACGGCCGGCGAGTAAATCTCGAGAATTTCCAGATCGTCGGAGCACGATATCTCGTTGTGCTTGATCTCAGCCGGCTGCAGCACGCAATCGCCGGCGGTGAATTTCTTCACGCCTGGCTGGTCTTCGTAGAGGAATGTGATCCAACCCTTCAGCACATAGAACATTTGGAAATCGACCATATGCTGGTGCGCGCCGGTGGTGTGCATGTCGTGATCGCCGCCTTTTTGGTCTTCCTTGACCCGGATCACGTGGGCGCGGAACTGGCCATGGGTCGCGTCGGCAATGCCGAGATCGCGATACTCCAAAAAGTCGCGCAAGCCTTGCTGATACACCGCGTCCTTCGCATAGCTCGCGGAGAATTTCTGTTTCGGTTCTTTCGCAGTCTCGGTCATCGTCTTCAAAACCCCTTGTTTTCCGCCCAATTTTCGACGGATTGTGCCGATTGCTTGGCACTAGATTACTGCATTCACGGCCTGGAGAGAACCGCTCCTCAGTGCGACCCTGATCCCTTGCAACTGGGGGGATTCGGCCAAGATGGATTAGGAGGCGGCGGGCATTGCCTGGCGGCCGGTTTGACTCCCATCACACGAGCGAGCGCGCGTGCCGTCTGAAGCCCTAGCACCCGAAGCTTTCGCCACTGGCAAAAGCCAATCCGATGCCGTACCGGCGCCGAAAAAGTCGGGATTGCGTGACGTCATCTCCGGGCAGCTCACCGGTGTCGCGCTGCTCACGCTCCTGCCGTTCATTATCAATGGCTACCTCTTCAGCCCGTTCGCCGAAACGGCAACGCACGCGGTCTATCTGCCGCAAGCCGCCATCGCATTGATCGGCCTTTGCCTGATCACCCTCGCCGTCAGTCGCGACTACCGTTTCGTGATGTGCCTGTTCTCCTCGGTCATCCTGTTCGGGATGGCGGAGAAGAACACGGAGATGTTCGACATCGCGCAGATCAGGGACGCGCCTTGGTACATCTTCAACACGCTCTACACCTTTACCGGCGCCCTGACGTTCGTGGTCATCCTGCGAAAGCCGACTTTGTCGACTTGGCTGTTCCGGCTGGTCGTTGTCTTGCTATTGGCCGATGTCGCGCTCTCCATCGCCGGCATCGAATTCGCGTTCCTCGGCCCCCTTTTTCTTGCCTATTTCCCGTCGCAAGTCAGCGTGCTGCTGTGCCTGACGATCCTCGCCATCCTGCGCATGATCGCGAAGTTCTATCTTGAAAACGCCGAGACGCGCGCGAAAGTGCGAAGGACGGACCCGCGGTATATGCGCCGGGTCCGGGTCTCCACGCTGAAATTGTGGTGGCCCATGCTGGTGATCTTCGGCGTCTTCACCCTCGCCTACCACCTGATGAGCGAGCCGTTGGTAAGCCGACCGTTGGTGACGCACCTCGATACACTCGACGCATCGGGCAAGCCCGTCCACAAGACAGCTCTAGTGCCCGAGAGTGCCGGTCCCGACGTCATTGTCGACGCGCAAGCGCCGCCCGAAAGGACGGTCGAGATCGCCGCACAGGAGGCGGTCGCGCGCATCAACGTCAAGCTGCAGGCCGAGTTCAAGACGAAGGTCACAAAACAAATCGATGCCGCCGGCGCGAACAAGGCCAAAGCGATGGCCGCCGCCGAGGGTGCTCTGCCGGAGCGCTTTCCGGGCACCGAGCCCAGTCGTTGCGGCTTCCTCGATTTCGGCTGCTACATCCAAAACGGCATCAAGTCGATGATCACCAGCGCCTATCGGTCATCGCGCGCCAGCATGCTCGCCGAGTTCCAAGGCAAGCTCGACGAGATCGACGAGACCGCCGCCAACGCGGAACAGCAAATCATCGACGCGTTCACGGGCGCCGCCGACAATTTCTCCGGTTTTACCCAGCAGCGTATTGGCGAGACCGCGACTGGATTGCGCCTCGCCGGCTGGGCCGCGCTCTGCTACTCGCTGCTGATCCTCGTCAAATCCTACATGATCGTCTTCGCGCGCGTGTTCTGCGCCCGGGTCGCGACGGCGCTGGCAACGCCCGACGAGGACGAAACCGGGCCGGAAGACGGCCGAAGCGGCCCCCCGGTCGGGGCCATGACCGCACGCGGCAGCCAGCACCGGCTCGATCGCGCCGACGGCTTTGACCGCTACTATGTGAACTTCCGAGCCTGCGGCAATAATGTGGTCGACCGCCGCCGCGTTCCGCAACCGCTGCGCCTAATCTTCCGGCGCCTGCGCGCACGCAACTACGCCATGTGCCTGGTGGATTTCGGTGCCGGGGACGGCATCACCAGCTGCGACATCATCGTCGATCCGCCGTCCGAAATCGTGCAATGGGACCTGAAAGACGGCGATGAAGCCTTTATCGACATGAGCGCGCTCGTCGGCTTTACCGACACCTGCCGCTTGAGCCGCTGTTTCTCGCTAAGCCTCGGCGCTCTGATCTTCGGCCGCTTGATTTATCACTCGATCCAAGGCCCCGGCCGGGTCTTCCTGCGGACAAAATCCGCGCCGCTTGCCGGCACAGACCCCGGGACCAGCAACATCATGCGGGCTTCCAGCCTGGTGGCTTGGCGGCGCGATACGGAATTCAACGTCATCAGCTCGCTCACCGTCGGCGATACATTCTTCAGCGGCTATTCAGTCCGCAAGGCCGACCCGCGCGATCACGTCGTCCTCTACGACACCAGCCAGTCGCGCCGATCCGGCGCCAGCGGCGGCATCCTCCGCATGACCCGCGCCTTCCTCCTGCCTTTCTAGTCGATATCCAGACCAGACAATCGCGATGAGTCGGTTCGCAAAATTGTCCTTTTGCCGAGCGGAGGGCAAAGAACTGGCTTTGGCTGCGTTTCCTGAATATCGCATTGATGTGAGCAATAACGGTAGAGAAACTGGCATCGTTTCGACCAATAGAGTCGGCGATGATCCCCTGAATTCTCATTTGTTACCGGCTCCATGTCGGGAGGGCCCAGATTGAAGAAATCCTGAAAATTCTGCTATTTTAAGTTACTATTTTGATATCATAATATCGCATCGATTGAAATTCAGGTCGTTTAGGCGATAGGGGCGTTCGCGATCATGGAAATCACAAATCGGATACGGCTCAATGTTGGACGGGATGTGGAATGCAGCCTAAAGCACGAATTGCTTGATGGGCGACATCTGCCGCACCCATGGCTCTACCACCCCGACCTGGTCCCTGCCAGCGATCCGCCCAATGGGTTTTCATCTGCGCCTCAGGCATGGATGCTAATTGTCGACGGAGCCGTTCGCCGGCTTCGTCTCATGGGTTACCCGGTGACATTGGACCAAATGCCTCCCGATGTTGCGGCCAGACTAGTTGTACAGCCAATTAAAAATACCGCAAGAACGTTGAGAGAAAACGTTCGGGACAATTTGCAGCGACTTTGATGTCCGGAGCTCACAATGACTTGGAGGCAATTCTCAACCTGGGTAGCGATCGGTTGCTTATTGCTCGCTGAAGCAAGCGACGCTGCATCGCCATCGAAGATGCCCCAGGATCAGGTGTGTGTCGCTGATCGCGGCGAAAGAGTTGTTGACGCAAGAAGGGCAACTCGTTGGCTTATGTCAGAGTTTCCGGTGACACTCAATTGCCTTGACTATGATGACGACGGCGATCCAATCCACATAGATCGCGTTTTAGTTTTAGTTGATGACAATTATCCCGAGTTCACTAGTGCTGGTCGATGCACGGGCCTTGATCAGACGAATATTCTCGCCAGCCAGCAGTTCTTAATGAGTTTTTTTCTCGGTATCCAACCTGACACACCGCCAGAAAGTAGGATCACTAACTATCAGTCTGTGTCACCGCTAAATCTAGGAGCACAATCAAAGAGAATTCGCTTGGGCGACGTTTACGGCGGGCCTATGCCGCAGACGGAAGCAATCGAGCTAGAAGATGAGATGGTAGAGGTTTACAAATTCCTCTCATATGAACAAGATAGTATAAGAGTAATATGTGCTGAAACCAACGAGCAGCCCGCGCAAACAAAGGTGGAAGAAGATGTCTTTTTGCCGGGATCTTTTATTGTAAGAGGAAACATAAAGGACCTAAAAAAACCTCTAACTGAAAAGACAACCAAATCCATATCACCGGCGGTTTTTTCGTTGGTAGAGAACAGGATTTCTAATTCAACCGAATTCAATATTAGTGGTGTGGCCGGGTATAGATTGGATGCCCTTGCCATTCGAAACACCGCTCTTGCTGCTGATATCATTCCATATATTGGCCTCGACCGGCGCTTTGCGACCGGAGGCGACACGAACGAGGTCGACAATATAAAAGTTGGAATAAACGCTGCTGGCTTCATGCGACTTGGCACCGGATCGGCACATGGTTTCGATCTCCACCCGCAATTGACAATTGACAGCGATGCCGACACGAAGATCGGAAGTTTGTCTTTGCTGTGGGAACCGTCTTTCAGGTTTTTAGGCACAACGATTCCCAACATCGGCATTAGCACAGATTATGGAACCTTAGTTCCAACTTTTTCCGGCGGACTCATCGCCGGCAACGTATTCGAAGATGGTGGAAACGCAGCACTTAGAGATGACGAAACGTTCTTGCGACTAAGTTCTGATATTGGCCTAAGGTATATTCCTAGGACTGGCACGTTCGTCGACCAGTTTATTCCGTTTTTGACGTACAAGTATGTGTTCGGGGCGGCAGGTGAACTTAGTAACGCTGACAGGATCGAGTTCGGTTTCAATTTCGTGATTCCCAAAACGCAGAATTTTTCGGTTGGCCTCAAATACTCCAATGGTCAAGCAGATGAAACGTTTCAAGATATTGAATTCATCGAAGCGACATTTGGCGTGAAATTTTGATTATTGGGAAGCACTCCCTGAAGTTTAGCTGATGCATACCTTAGTTTAATCGAGATTTAGGTGGCACAGTCGAAAGTCGGGAACGCGAGATGTCGCCGACGATGATGCGTCGGCCCTGGTAGCAGCAACATCATGCGGGCTTCCAGCCTGGTGGCTTGGCGGCGCAATACGGAATTCAACGTCATCAGCTCGCTCACCGTCGGCGATACATTCTTCAGCGGCTATTCGGTCCGCAAGGCCGACCCGCGCGATCACGTCGTCCTCTACGATACAAGCCAATCCCGCCGCGCCGGTGCCAGCGGCGGCATCCTCCGCATGACCCGCGCCTTCCTCCTGCCGTTTTAGCACGCGTCTATCGCCCCTTCGCCCGGTTGGGTAGGATGGACGTCGCGTACGGAATCCAGTTCAGGGGCGGGTCGACATGCTTAAGCGCATTGCACTTTTCGCGATTGGTCTTTTCGGGGTTTCGGCGATGGCCAATGCGCAAGGCCTGCCGATCGACCAAATGCAATGCAAGGGGACTTACGGTCAGCTCGCTTACGAGGGCGTGGTATTGGCCGACCTTTGGCAATATGCCGCATCCGCCAATTTGGGCGCGGCAGGCGAGCGTCGTCAGCTCGGCTACTACCTGCGCCAAGGCGAAATGCACAAAATCCCCGGCACGGTTCGCCTATTCGCGGAAATGATCGACAACAGCCGCAATCTCGTAAATTTTGAGGTGTTCTTGACCCAAGGCACACAAGGAACCGGATCGGTGTGGGTGAATGGCATGCGCCATCGCGAGACCTTCATGACCTTGGTCGTCCAGCCGAACGGCTTCATCATCTATCCGGAGACTGGCGGCGGAGCGCAGTTCATCTGCGAGTGAATAGCTCGCTAATCAAAATCACACTGCAACTCGAGTGCTCGACAGGACTCAGTTCGCGAGCGCGGTGCGAGGCCAACGGCGGACTTCGCACGAGCTGCTCCGCGCCTGCGGCAGGGCCGATCTGCGCCCCACGCCATGCTATTTTCCGCCATAATCTGAGAAATAGACGGCAAGAAACGTCAAAAAACGCCGGAAACGACCCAGCGAGGACCCTATGGGACTGC
>JANQOH010000276.1 GCA_028289725.1 Alphaproteobacteria bacterium | reverse complement strand
CCGCGGTCGCGCAGTTCGAGGCGCGCCTGACTGGCGACGCCCGGGGTTTTGAGAATGCGACCGGCATCGCGGTGCGTGGGCTGAGCAAGATCTTGTCCGATCGTCCCGCGGAGTCGCAGGACCTTTGGCATGCGCGGCTCTTTCTTTTGCGGCCTTTCGTTCGCCTGGTTTTGGTCGCGCTATGGCTGGTGTCCGGCGTCCTCGGCTTGATGGCTGCGCCCGCGAGCTTTGCCGGAATCCTGGACCCCGTGATCGCGAATGAAGATTTGGCGGTGGCGTTGGCGGGGGGCATGGGGGTTGTCGATCTCCTGATCGCCGGAGCGTTGTTCGTCGGCTGGCGGCTGAAAGCACTCGCGGTGGTCCAATTCCTAATCGTGCTCGGCTACACTGCGGTGCTCACTGTCGTCGAGCCGGGTTTGTGGGCCGACCCATTCGGCGCTTTGCTGAAAAACTTGCCGATCTTGGCGTTGATACTGGTTCATCGCGTCGTAGAGGAAGAGCGGTGAGCGACCCGTATCTTTGGGTGAAGTGGCTGCATATCCTGAGCGCAACGCTTTTGTTTGGCACCGGCTTGGGCACGGCATTTCATATGTATGCGACGCACCGGCGCGGTGACGTTGCCGCGATCGCGGTCATGACCCGAAACACGGTGCTGGCGGATTGGCTGTTCATCGCGACATCGGGCGTCGTGCAGCCCGTGACGGGATTCATGATGGTGTATTGGGCCGGATATGATCCGCTCGCCAGTTGGCTTGTCGCGACATACGCGTTGTATGTGGTGGCGGCGGCGTGTTGGATCAAAGTTGTCGGATTACAGATCCGAATGCGCGGCTATGCCGCCGAGGCACTGTCACGTGGTGCGCCGTTGCCCGAAGCGTATCACGACGCCATGCGCGTGTGGTTCCTGCTCGGCTGGCCGGCTTTTCTCGCTCTGATCGCGGTCTTTGCTCTGATGGTGTTCAAACCGGCGCTTTGGTGAACCGGATCATTCGCGAAGAGCCTAACTCGCGGCGCGGGCGGCGGGCAGCAGGTCCAATTTGGCGAGATGTTGTTGGACCGCGCGGTCCTGTTCCGGCGTGAGTGGCAAGCCGGGCGGCCGCGGGTTGCCACAGTCGAGACCCCAGCGGTAGCCGGTCGCGGCTTTGAGCACGCCGTGGAAATGAGCGATTTCAAATAGTTTCGCAAGTTCGATGCCGCGATCTTGGGCGGCTTGTGCGGCGGCGAAATCGCCGTCGTTCCAAGCGCGCCAGATTTCGATCCAGATTTCGGGCGCGACGCCGGGCCAGCCGTCGATTACGCCACACGCGCCAGACGCAAGCGCGGGCAGAAATTGCGGCGAGAGGCCGATGAATGTGTCGAGACCCATGTGAGAAAAGGCGCGGACGTCAGCGAAGTTTGGGCCGGAGTGTTTGACCCCCCTGAGCTCCGGAACCGCGTCTTGAATTTTGGCCATCAGCGGCGGCGTAATCTCACACTGGGTCATCTGCGGCAGGTTATACGAGAAAAAGGGCAAGCCGGTCGCCGCGGCGACCTCGCGATAATGTTCGACCACGGCGGCGTTGGGCTGGCGGTAGAAAAAGGGCGGAACGCAGCAGATGGCGTCGACACCGGCTTCGGCGGCCGCTTCGGCGTTCTTCGCCGCGCGCCGGGTGCTGGCCGTGCCGACATGCATGATGACCTTGGCGCGTCCGGCGGCTTGATCGGCTACAATCTGGGCGATCCGATGATTTTCCTCGTCGTCGAGAAGAACGCTCTCGCCGCCGCCGCCGGCCATCCAAAAGCCTTCGACTCCCGCGCCAATATGACACTCGATGATTTCACGCAGCACGGCTTCGTTGAGTTCGTCGTCTGCCGTCAATGGCGTGGGCGGTGCCGTGTAGACTCCTTGAAAATCACTCATTGTCGCGCTTCCTCACAAGGCAAATTAGCCGCATCGCTGTGCCGTTATTGGCCTAAGTCTCGGCCAAATCGATCCAACCGGCAACCGCCTCGCGCGCGGGGCTGACAGGCGCTCGGCGCCGCTCCAAATGCGGCGAACTGAAGCGATTTTTGGGCCTCCGAGGGCGCGCTGGACATGGTCGGGCGAAGCTGGTCACATTGAGGCCGTGGTGCCAAACGTGCCCTAAACCGATAGCCAATGCGCTCCAGACATCACATCTCAGCCAGACTCTCCCGGCGCTCATTGCGTCGCTGGGCCTCTTGGCTGGCGATGGCGTGTCTGGTGGCCATGTGGGCGCATGTTTGGCAGCATGAGTCCGGCCACGACGACGAAGACGGCCATTTTGGGCCAGAGGTGGCCGAACAGTGTTTTCTGGCCGATGTTCCGTCCGTCACTTTGGTCACGGGCGCCGGATGTTGGTCTCAATTAACCCAGTCGCGCCGTCAGCCGACTGCCACGAATGGCCTAACCGAAAAAGGCCGGCCATTCGCGTTTCGCATCCGGGCCCCGCCGCCCGCAGCTTAATTCCTTAGCCATCGCACCAGCGTCAGTGTTGCCAATAGCGGCGCCGCACGCCGATGCGTACATGTTGATACCGATTTGAGAAGAGGTTTGTCTGATGCGAAACAAAAAACACTCGGCGATTGCCATCATTTTGGCGTCGACCAGTGCCTATGCCATTGCAGCCGCGGCCGAAGAGGATAGGCGCGAGTTGGATGCGCATGTCCATGGGCACGGGTCGCTAAACATCGCCATCGAGCAGGGCGAAGTCCATATGGAACTGGAGGTCCCGGGGGCCGACATCGTCGGGTTCGAATATGAACCGAAATCCGACGAAGACGTCGCCGCGGTGGAGCAGGCGAAAGGACAACTAGCCGATCCGTTGGCGCTGTTCATATTGCCGGCTGCCGCAGATTGCGCGGTAAAAGCGGCGGAAGTGGCGTATGTCACGGACGATCATGATGCCGGGCACGATGATCATGATGATCACCATGATGAACATGCCGACCATGACGATCATGATGAAGAGCATGCGGATCATGCCGAAGAACACGACGATCACGACGAAGAGCATGCGGAGCATGCCGATGAACACCATCACGACGATGACCATGACGATCATGACGAGCATGCCGAAGAGGCAGGCCATGCCGAGTTTCATGGCGAATATGTCCTCACCTGTGGCTCGCCTGATGAATTGTCTTCTATTCAATTTGCCTATTTCGACGCCTTTGCCGGTGCAGAGGAGTTGGAGGTGGGCGTGATCACTGAAACGAGCCAAGCTTCATATGAGGTTGGGCGCGACGGTCCATCGATCGATTTGCCGGCGTCGCAGTGAGTGAAAGTCGGGCAAAAACAATGACTCGCCCGGGCGGGGGAACGGCTGCGGTTCGCGTGCGCGACCTCAGTTTTACCTGGCCCGGGCGATCGCGCTTTACGCTTCGCATTGATCAGTTCGACGTGGCGCGGGGCGAGCGCCTGTTGTTGCTCGGGCCGTCTGGCTCGGGCAAGTCGACGCTTTTGAGTTTGATCTGCGGAATTGCCGCGCCGGATGAGGGCTCGATTGAGGTTCTGGACCAGGACCTCGCGGCGATGAGCGGTCCGGCGCGTGATCGCTTTCGTGCGGAACACTTCGGCGTCGTGTTTCAGATGTTCAATTTACTCCCCTACGCGAGCGCCATCGACAATGTGATGCTTGCGCTGAGCTTCGCACCGAGTCGGCGAGACCGAGCCGGGGCTGAAAGACCGGTGCGCGCTGAGGCGCAGCGGCTGTTGCTTGCGCTTGGCCTCGAAGACGCCGAGGCGACGCAAGGATTGGCGGCGTCGCTCAGCGTCGGCCAGCAACAGCGGGTGGCGGTCGCGCGCGCTTTGATCGGCGCGCCCGAATTGATGGTCGCCGACGAACCGACCTCCGCACTCGACCAGGACACGCAGGACGCGTTTCTCGGATTGTTGTTCGATCAGCTGCAATCGGTCGGATCGGCTTTGATTATGGTGAGCCACGACGAGCGCCTGGCACCCCGGTTCGACCGCGTGGTGCGCCTCGCCGATTTCGCCGAAGTGTCACGAGAGGCCGCGGCGTGATCCTGTTCCGGCTTGCCATTTTGTCGCTGCGCAACCGTTGGCTCACCGTGTTGCTGACGGTGGCAGCGATCGGATTTAGCGTCGCGCTCTTCTTGGGCGTGGAGAAAGTGCGCACCGGCGCGCGCGCGAGTTTCGCCGATACGATTGCCGGGACCGATTTGATCGTGGGCGCCCGCAGCGGCGGCGTTCAACTGCTGCTTTATTCGGTCTTCCGGATCGGCAACGCGACAAACAATGTCACCTGGGAGAGCTACGAGGACATTGCCGCGCGTGATGAAGTGGATTGGATCGTCCCCTTGTCTCTGGGTGACAGCCACCGCGGTTTCCGGGTGCTCGGGACCACCGAGGATTATTTCGTACGCTACCGGTATCGCGGCGACCGGCCACTGGATTTTACGGCTGGCGTACCGTTTGACGATCTGTTCGACGCTGTGCTGGGATCCGATGTGGCCGCGCAACTGGGTTATAAGGTCGACGACCCGATTGTGGTGGCGCACGGCCTGGGCGCGGTGTCGTTCGTCGAACATGACGATAAGCCGTTCCGCGTTGCGGGCATTCTCGCC
>JANQOH010000194.1 GCA_028289725.1 Alphaproteobacteria bacterium | reverse complement strand
CGTCGGCCAACGTTACGGTTGCGCCGAACTTGATCGTATCGCCGGACATTTTCGTTACGTCAATTACTTGCGCACGACTAATCTTGTCCTCAAGTTCGCGCACGCGACCCTCGATGAAACTCTGACGCTCGCGCGCGGCGTGATACTCGGCGTTTTCGGAAAGATCGCCATGCTCGCGCGCTTCGGAGATCGCTTTGATCACCGCCGGGCGTTCTTCGGATTTCAGTTTCTTCAATTCAACTTCGAGCCGCTGATAGCCATCAGCGGTCATCGGGACACGTTCCATCATCCGGCCTATTCGAAAATTGCAGCGGCCAAAGTTCCGCTGGGGGACGGCTTATCCAGCCGATTCAACGCCTAAGTGTAGGATTGTAGCGGGGCCACTTCAAGACTACCACGGCGCAGCGCTTCTATGGCCTGAACGGCGGCGCGGCTGCCGGCCACCGTGGTGTAATACGGCACTTTATGCGTCAATGCGGCACGGCGCAGGCTGTAACTGTCCGATATGGCTTGGCTGCCTTCGGTGGTGTTGAAGATCAGGTCAACTTCGCCGTCGGTAATCGCGTCAACAAGATGCGGTCGTCCTTCACGCACTTTCTTGATGCGCCGAATGTTCAGGCCAGCGCTTTCCAGCGAGTCCGCGGTACCGCTGGTGGCGATAATATCAAAGCCCATGCCGGAAAGACTGCGGCCCAAATCCACCATCGCACGCTTGTCGCCATCGCGCACGGAAATGAAAACCGATCCTTTGCTTGGCAACCGTGTCCCGCTGGCGATTTGCGATTTCGCGAATGCGCGCCCGAAATCCATGTCGAGGCCCATAACCTCACCGGTGGACTTCATTTCCGGACCGAGCAACACGTCAACACCTGGGAACCGCGCGAACGGAAACACGGCTTCCTTGACCGCGACGTGCCCACCGCTATGCCCGGTTACATCGAACGACGTCAAACGCTCTCCCGCCATGAGCCGCGCCGCGATTTTTGCAATCGGCACACCTGTGGCTTTCGCGACAAAGGGCACGGTCCGGCTGGCGCGCGGATTGACTTCGATGATGTAAACTTCGTAGCCGCCCTCATCGTCGGTCTTCACGGCAAATTGCACGTTCATCAATCCGCAAACGCTCAACGCCCGGGCGAGTGCAACCGTTTGGCGTTCGATTTCGGCAACGACGTCGTCATTCAGCGAATAGGGCGGCAACGAACAGGCGGAGTCGCCGGAGTGGATGCCGGCTTCCTCGATATGTTCCATGACACCGGCGACATGGACATCCGTGCCGTCGGCCAAGGCGTCCACGTCCACTTCCACCGCGTCGGCCAGGAACCTATCGATCAAAATGGGTGCATCGCCGAACAGCCGCACGGCTTCCGTGACGTAGGCTTCCAGCCCCGGCCGGTCACGAACGATCTGCATTGCGCGGCCGCCGAGAACATAGGACGGACGGACCAGAACCGGATAGCCAATTTCCTCGGCGATCGAAACGGCTTCATCGACGCTGCGGCATATGCCGTTGGGGGGTTGTTTGAGATCGAGGTCGTGCAGCAATTTTTGGAAGCGCTCACGGTCTTCGGCGAGGTCGATGGCGTCCGGTGTCGTGCCAATGATCGGCACGCCGGCGGCTTCTAAGGCACGCGCAAGTTTCAGCGGCGTTTGGCCGCCATACTGGACGACCAAGCCAAGCAATTCGCCTTTTGCGGCTTCGGCACGCGCAATCTCGATCACGTCTTCGGCGGTCAACGGCTCGAAGTAAAGCCGGTCCGACGTGTCATAATCAGTGGAAACCGTTTCCGGATTGCAGTTGACCATGATGGTTTCAATGCCGGCCTCGCGCAGGCTGTAAGAGGCGTGCACGCAGCAATAGTCAAACTCGATGCCTTGCCCAATCCGGTTTGGGCCGCCGCCTAGAATGATGACTTTTCGTGCGTCGGAAATGCCGGCCTCGTCCTCGGACAAGGCGCCGTCGGACAAACCACCTTCGTATGACGAGTACATGTACGGCGTCTGCGCGTCGAACTCCGCCGCGCAGGTATCGACTCGTTTGTAAACGGGATGAACATTGAGCCGCCGACGCCGTTCGCTGACCAATGCCTCGTCGCAGTCGGCCAGCGTGGCGATCCGCGCGTCCGAAAAGCCCATCTTTTTGAGCGTGAGCATCTCGTCAACGGTGTCGGGTAAACCGTTTGTCTGCAATGCCGCCTCGGCGTCGACGATTTCTTGAATCTGACGCAGAAACCACGGATCGAACCGGGACGCATCGTGAATCTTTTCCAGCGACAGCCCCTCGCGCATGGCTTGCGCGATGACCAAGAGCCGGTCGGGTGATGAGCGCGCCAAGGCAGCCAAAATCGATGCCTCGTCGCGATCTTCCGCGTAGCCCGGAATTTCGATCGGATTCAAACCGGTAAGGCCGGTCTCCATCGACCGCAGCGCTTTTTGCAGCGACTCCTGGAACGTCCGCCCGATCGACATGGCTTCGCCGACCGACTTCATCGCGGTGGTCAAAATCGGTTCCGTGCCGGGGAACTTCTCGAACGTGAAGCGCGGCATCTTAGTGACGACGTAATCGATGGTCGGCTCGAACGAGGCCGGCGTGGTCCCCGTGATGTCGTTTTGGATTTCGTCGAGGGTGTAACCGACCGCCAATTTCGCCGCGACTTTGGCAATCGGAAATCCAGTCGCTTTCGATGCCAACGCCGACGAGCGTGACACGCGCGGGTTCATCTCGATCACCACCAGGCGTCCGGTCGCCGGATCCACGGCGAACTGCACATTCGACCCGCCGGTCTCGACCCCGATCTCACGCAGCACCGCGATCGAGGCGTTGCGCATGATCTGGTATTCCTTGTCGGTTAGCGTCAGCGCCGGCGCCACGGTGATACTGTCGCCGGTGTGCACGCCCATCGGATCGACGTTCTCGATCGAGCAGACGATGATGCAATTGTCCGCGCGGTCGCGGATCACCTCCATCTCGTACTCTTTCCAGCCGATGATCGATTCTTCGACCAAAACCTCGGTGGTGGGCGATATGTCGAGGCCGCTTGTGACGATCTGCTCGAACTCTTCGCGGTTGTAGGCGACGCCGCCGCCGGTGCCGCCCAACGTGAAGGACGGGCGAATGATCGCGGGCAGGCCGACATCCTCCAGAATCGCGCGGGCTTCTTCGAGCGTACTGGCGGTCGCCCCTTTCGGCATTTCCAGTCCGATATGCGTCATCGCGGTCTGGAACTTGTCGCGGTCTTCCGCCTTGGCGATCGCTTCCTGGTTCGCGCCGATCAATTGGACGCCGAACTTGTCGAGCGTGCCGTCCTCGGCGAGCGCGAAAGCCGTGTTCAATCCCGTCTGCCCCCCCATCGTCGGCAGCAGCGCGTCCGGTTTTTCGCGTTCGATCACCTTGGCCACCATTTCCGGCGTGATCGGCTCGACATAGGTCGCGTCCGCGGTCGCCGGATCGGTCATGATGGTGGCCGGGTTCGAGTTCACCAGGATCACCCGGTAGCCCTCCGATTTCAGGGCGCGGCAGGCTTGGGTGCCCGAATAATCAAACTCGCACGCCTGGCCAATCACGATGGGCCCGGCGCCGATCACGAGAATCGACGAAATGTCTTTGCGTTTAGGCATGCGTGTCCATCAGTGCGACAAAGCGGTCGAAGAGATAGTGGCTGTCTTGTGGGCCCGGCGACGCTTCCGGATGGTGTTGGACGCTGAAAACCGGACGATCGGTCAAACTGATGCCTTCCAGCGTGCCGTCGAACAGGGAACGGTGGCTTTCGACGGCACCGGACGGCAGGGACTCGCCGACCACCACAAAACCATGGTTCTGGCTGGTGATTTCCACTTGGCCGGTCTTCAAATCCTTGACCGGGTGGTTCGCGCCGCGGTGGCCCTGCTGCATCTTTTCCGTCCGTGCACCGAGCGCCAAAGACAGCATTTGATGACCGAGACAGATCCCGAAAATCGGCAAACCGGTTTCCAATAGCGCCTGAATCACCGGCACCGCATATTCTCCGGTTGCAGCTGGGTCGCCCGGGCCGTTCGATAGGAAGATGCCGTTGGGCTTATGGCGCATGACATCTTCGGCACTGGCTGTCGCGGGCACAACGGTCACGCGGCATCCGGCGTTCGCCAAGCATCGAAGAATGTTGCGCTTCGCGCCATAGTCGATCGCCACCACATGATGCTTCGGCGATGCGAGCGTTCCGTACCCGCTCTCAAGCGACCAAATTGTCTCTTGCCATTCATAGGATTGCCGGCAGGTCACATCCTTGGCGAGATCCATGCCTTTGAGACCCGGCCAAGCCGCGGCCTCGGCGCGCAACGCGTCGAGGTCGAAATTGCCGTCGGGATCGTGCGCGATCACGCCGGTCGGCGCGCCGGCCGCCCGGACAATGCGTGTGAGCGCACGCGTGTCGACGCCCGCGATCGCCGCCAAACCGCGACTCGTTAGCCAGGCATCGAGATGTTGCGTGGCGCGCCAATTGGCAGGCTCCGTGATTGGCGCGCGCAGCACGCAGCCGCGCGCAAACGGTGTCGTTGCCTCAATGTCTTCGGGGTTGGCGCCGACATTGCCGATATGCGGAAATGTAAAGGTGATAATCTGACCGGCGTAGGACGGGTCGGTCATGATTTCCTGATAGCCGGTCATCGATGTGTTGAAACACACTTCGCCGACCGCCTGAGCGGTTGCGCCAAGGCCTTGGCCCGTGATCACTTGTCCATCCGCGAGCACAAGAACGGCGGTCGGCCGCGACGACGCCGGGTCGGAAGAGTTTGGGATATTTTCAGGCATGATCCACGTTTCGCGCCGCGCGCGCGGAATTGCTGTAACCGGCGGGCAAATTGCGCGGAACCTACGCTGGCCTTTCGCGGGCGTCAAGCACAACCGGTGTTAAAATTAACCCTTTAATTTCAATGGAATAACAGAATTGTCATTTGTGATTAGACAATCGGGTCTTGGTTCGCACACCCTAACGCCCCACATCGCGGAACCACGGAGACCCTTACCGGTTCGATGCCGATGCCGTGGATAGCTCAATTATCCGGTTTAAGATCGAAGACACATGCTTAGAACGCGCTTCGCCGACGATTTGAAATCGGCCATGAAGGCGCAGGATAGCTGTCGCGTTGCGACGCTACGCCTGATTCTCGCGACACTGAAGGACCGTGACATCGCCGCTCGGGGCGACGGTGAACAGGGGACCGTTAGCGACGAACAGATTCTCGAAATGTTGGCGAAGATGGTCCGCCAGCGCCGCGAATCAGCGGCGCTCTATGAAGACAGTGGTCGCGAAGATTTGGCTTCGCGAGAGGCAGAGGAAATCAGCATCATCGAGGAGTATATGCCAAAGCCGCTCGATGACGCCGAAACCGAGACGGCGGTACGCGCCGTGTTGAATACGGTCGAGGCCAAATCGATCAAAGATATGGGCCGTGCCATGGCTGCCTTAAAAGCCGAGTATGCCGGCCGCATGGACTTTGCGAAGGCGAGCGGCTTGGTCAAACAGATCTTGTCCGGAGCGACCTGAGTGCCGAACGCCATCGATCCTTCGCTGGCCGAACAACCATGAGTTTCCCGCCGCAATTTCTTGATGAGTTGCGCATGCGTCTGCCGGCCAGCCAAGTGATTGGCCGCAGCGTCCGCTTGACCCGTCGCGGTCGGGAACACACGGGGCTATGCCCGTTCCATCAGGAAAAGACACCGTCCTTCACCGTCAATGACGATAAGGCGTTCTTTCATTGCTTCGGGTGCGGCGCGCACGGCGATGTCATCGGCTACGTCATGCAGCGGGAAGGTTTGAGTTTTCCGGAAGCGGTCGAGCGATTGGCGGCGGAAGCGGGCCTGCAGGTTCCGGCACGGACGCCGGAGTCGCAGGCACGTGCCGAACGGCAGGCCGGCCTTTACGACGTCCTCGAAATGGCGGCGGCTTGGTTCCAGCGGGCGCTTGCGCGGGACGAGGGTGCCGGCGCGCAGCGCTATATGCAGGACCGGGGACTGGACGAAGACATGGTTCAGCGGTTTCGCCTAGGCTGGGCGCCGGACCGCCGTGGTGCGCTCAAATCCTATTTGGCGGGCGAGGGCGTGTCGGAGGCCCTGGCGGTTGAAGCCGGCTTGCTCAAGCGCCCAGAAAATGGCGATCCGTATGATTTCTTTCGGGGTCGCGTGATGTTTCCGATCACCGATGCGCGTGACCGTGTTATCGGCTTCGGTGGGCGGACATTGGGAGACGGTCAGCCGAAATACATCAACTCGCCGGAAAGCGACGTCTTTCGCAAAGGCCGCACGCTTTACAATTTAGCTGGCGCCCGCCGGGCCGCGCGCGACGCCGGCAGTGTCGTCGTCGCCGAAGGCTATATGGACGTAATCGCGTTTGCGCGGGCCGGGATCGCGTATGCGGTCGCGCCGCTTGGCACCGCGGTGACGGAAGATCAGCTCAGCGCGCTGTGGCGTCTCGCGGCAGAGCCCGTCATGTGCCTGGACGGTGATGCGGCCGGGCGTCGTGCTGCCGGGCGTGCCGCTGAGCGCGCGCTGCCCGGCTTAACGCCGGGCCGGTCGCTCGGCTTTGCTTTTCTGCCCGATGGCGAGGACCCCGACAGTTTGCTGGCGGGCGCCGGAGACGGGGCGGTGCGTGACGCCGCCGCGCGCGCGGTGCCGCTCGTGGAAATCCTTTGGCATCGGCTCACCGCCAGCCGGCGTGTCGACACGCCGGAGCGGCGGGCAGGA
>JANQOH010000149.1 GCA_028289725.1 Alphaproteobacteria bacterium | reverse complement strand
CGCTTCCCGAAGCCAAGCCACTTCCGCGGCATTTCGGCTGACCGGGGCAAACCAGTCGGCCGCAACCTGCAATTGGTCGCGCGCGCGTTTCAGGCAAATCGCGCCGCTTGGGAGGTCGACGCGATAGACGTCCGAGGAGACCCCGCCCGCCAATGGCGTCGCGACTACCATTTCCTGGCCCGTAAGCAGGCCCAGACCGCGCGCGAGGTCGATGATGTGATTCTGCTCCAAATCCGTCATAATCCCGGTCCAAATCATTTGTGTCCATCTGGTATACTACTAATATACTAAAGGAACAAGCATGGATCCAACGACCATGCACGCGCGTGAAAACCCAAGCGAAAGCTTGCAGCAGCAGGCCTACGACCGCTTGGAGGAGATGATTGTCACCACGCAATTGCCGGCGGGCGCGGCAGTCTCCGAAGCGACCCTGGCCAAACAACTCGGGATGAGCCGGACACCGGTTCGCGAAGCTTTACAGCGCCTGGCGCGCGAAGGCTTGGTGCGCGTGCTGCCCCGCCGCGGCCTGTTGGTCACCGAACTCGATGTCGGCAAACAGTTAAGAATGCTGGAAGTCCGCCGGGCCATCGAACGACTGATGGCGGATCGCGCCGCCAGCCGCCGCGACGCACAGCAAGCTTCAGCGTTTCGGGCTGTCGCCGCCGAATTCGAAGCCGCCGGCAAAGCCGAGGACGAAGCGCTGTTCACCCGCGCCGATCGGACCTTCAACCGCCTCTTGGTCGAAGCGGCGCATAATGAATTCGCAGCGGAGGCGGCCTCGCTCATGCAAGGCCATTCGCGGCGCTTTTGGTACGTTCATCAAAGAGGCCGGTCGAGCGTCAAGGAAGCCTCGGCGCTGCACAGCGCGATTGCCAATGCGATTGCGAACGGCGACTCCGAGGCCGCCGGCCACGCCAGCGAAAAACTACTCGATCATGTGGAGGCGTTTACCCGCGCCACCTTGAGGACTTAACTGCCCATCAATTGAAGATCGAGACTGTGTTCTCCTTCGACGTGATGAACTCGAGCAAGGCTGGCGTACCGTTCTCGGTCTGCTCAATGCCGCGCTTGATCGCCGGGATAATCTCGTCGGGTTCGGTTACACGCTCGCCATAACCACCGAATGCTTTGGCCATCGCCGCGTAGTCGCCTGAAATATCCGTACTACGATATTTCTCGGTCGCGACTTTCATGATCGGCAATTCGATGGCCATCGAGAAATTGTTGAGCAGGATCGACAGGATCGGAATCCGTTCGCGCACGGCGGTTTCAAAATCCATGCCCGTAAAGCCGATGGCCGCATCGCCCCAAACGTTCATGCACAATTTGTCGGGCTGCGCGAGCTTGGCGCCCATCGCCAGGCCAAGGCCATAGCCAAGCTGCGTGGTCTTTCCCCAGCCGATATAGGACAACGGCGTAATGGCATCCCAGAACGGAATGATCTGATCGCGCGGACTACCGGCATCGTGGGTCACGATGCATTTTTCGCGATCAACCGTGTGCGCCAAATCCCACAGCACCCGATACGGCGAGAGCGGCGTTTCGCTGGACGTCAGCTTGGGCATCCACTCTTCCAGCCAAGCCTTTTTGCCCTTGGCAATATCGTCAGCGACCGGTGCGGCATCTGGCACATGGTTGCCGAGCCGCTCGTCGACTGCTTCGTTCAAGGCTTCGAGCGTGAGACCCGCGTCGCCGATCATCGCGTGCTCGGCAATGATGTTCTTGTTGAGATCGACTGGGTCGAGCGTGCTATGGATGACTTTCTTATCCTGCGGCATCTTGGCGCCGAAGCTGGTGGTCGTGAAACTACAGCCGATGCCAAACAGCACATCTGAGTTGTGGAGGTAATCGAAAACCGGGCGTCCCATCGACCGGCCCGCGGTGCCGAGCGACAACGGATGATTCTCCGGGAAAGCGCTCTTTCCGCTGATGCTCGTCGTCACTGGCGCGGCAAGCCGTTCGGACAGTCTTTTCAACGGCTCCCACGCCTTAGCGTAGTGCACCCCCTGCCCCGCGTAGATGACCGGCCGCTTCGCATTGACCAAGGCATCCGCCGCTTCTTCAACGGCTTTCGGATCGGGACCCGACCGGGTGTGGAAGGTCGGCGTGTATTTCACTTCATCCGGATGGTCGGCGTTGACCAGATCGGCGGGCACCTCAATAAGAGCCGGGCCCGGTCGACCGCTGCGCATCTGCGTGAACGCGCGGCGCATAACGTTCGAGACTTGCTCCGCGGTGGTCAGCGGCTCGATCGATTTCGTCACGTAGCGGAAATTCTCGACCGCATTGAAATTCGGGTGGATATGCGCGATGTCGCGCGGATAGCCCATGGGCAGCACCAAGATGGGCACGGACTCGGCAAAAGCCTGCGCCACGCCGCCAAAGGCGTTCTCGGTCCCCGGCCCGTGTTGCATGGCGAACACGCCGATGGTGTTGCCGCTCGAAAGCCGCGCCATGGCATCCGCCATATGCAGGCCGATCCGCTCTTGCCGCACGATGACCGTGCGAATGTCGGCGCGCGCGGCGGCTTCAATAATGTGATTGACCGGGTAGGCGATCAGGGTGTCGACGCCCTCTCGCTTCAGGACCTCGGCGATTGCGTCCGCAACCTTCATGGCTTCCCCCTCCTTATCTAACGTGTCCAGCGCGCAACGCACCGAACGCTAATGAATAAAAATGCACCTACAGGAGTGCGCGAATTTCTTCGATGATGCGTTCTTGCGACGGAATGGCGATCCGCTCGAGCTCGTCATTGTACGGCATGGGCGTGTCCGGCGCGCCCAGCCGGCCGATCGGCGCGTCGAGATAGTCGAACGCCTTCTCGACGACCATCGCGGCAACTTCCGCGCCGAAGCCGCCATTGCGCCAGGCTTCGTGAACGATAAGCAGGCGATTGGTCTTCTTCACCGAGTTCAGGATCGTTTCCTCATCCAACGGCTTGAGCGTCCGCGGGTCGACGACTTCAACACTGATGCCTTCCCGTTCCAACATCGCGGCCGCGGCCAATGCGCGCGGCACCATAGAGGTCGTCGCGACGACGGTGACGTCGCTCCCTTCGTGCTTGATGTCGGCCTTGCCGATCGGGATCGCGTAATGCTCCTCGGGCACCGGGCCCGGTTGCCCGAGATAGAGCAGCTTGGATTCCAGGAAAATCACCGGATTGTTGTCGCGGATCGCGCTGACCAGCAGCCCCTTCGCGTCATAGGGCGTCGAAGGCGCCACTACCACGAGCCCCGGCACATGCGCAAACCACGCCTCCAAGCTCTGGCTATGTTGCGCCGCGAGGCGTATCCCGCCGCCTTGCGGGCCGCGCACAACCAAGGGAACCGAGGCGTTCCCGCCAAGCATGAAGCGGAACTTGGCCGCCTGATTGACCAGCATGTCCATGGTCAGTGCGACAAAATCGAAAATCTGGATCTCGACCACGGGGCGCATGCCGGCGATCGCGGCGCCAACACCGCAACCGACAAAACTCGCCTCCGAAATTGGCGTGTCGCGAACACGTTCTTCGCCGAACCGCTCGTGCAATCCCTTAGACACTTGGAAGATCCCGCCGGTCAGTCCGACGTCCTCGCCCATCAGAAACACACTGTCGTCGTGCGCCATTTCTTGGTGCAGCGCCTCGTTCAAGGCGTCGACGAACGAGAGTTCGCGATCGCCCGCCGGCCCCGGCTCGGTCACTTTGGCGTGCGGAGAATAGACCGCCGCGTGCATAACCTCGACCGACGGCTCCTCACCGCCGATGCCATAGTCCACAGCGCTCGACAGTTCGTCATCGACCGCGGTCTCAATCTCCTTGAGCCGCTTTTTCGGCATCGCCTTCGATCCCGTAATCACCTTTTCCATCTGGATGATCGGATCACGCGCCTTCCAGCTTTCGAACTCATCGTCGGGCCTCGGGTCGCGTAGATTGGCGCGCATCGAATGCTGGCCCCAGCGATAGGTCATCGCTTCGATTAAGGTCGGGCCATCGCCGGCGCGCGCGCGAGCGATCGCATCCTGCATCACCAGAAAGACTTCAACAGCGTCGTTGCCGTCGATCGTCACACCTGGCACGCCGTACGCTGGCGCACGCATCGCCACCTGTTCCACAGCGGTCGTGTTCTTGTACGACGTCGACAAGGCGTACTGATTGTTCTCGCAGACGAAGATGATCGGCAGCTTCCAGACCGACGCCAGATTCATCGACTCATGGAACACGCCCTGGTTGTTCGCGCCGTCACCAAAGAACGCCACCGAAACTTGACCCTCGCCGCGCAGCTTCGCGGCCAAAGCGGCGCCGGTGGCAAGTGGCATCCCGGCGCCGACAATGCCGTTCGCGCCAAGGATATTGAGGTTCATATCAGCGATATGCATGGACCCGCCGAGACCGCGGCAATAGCCGGTTTCGCGGCCCATCAGCTCCGCCATCATCCGGTCCAAACTGGCGCCTTTGGCGATGCAGTGGCCGTGACCACGATGGTAGCTCGCGATGTAGTCGTCTTCGCTTAGGGCGGCGCACACTCCGGCGGCGATCGCCTCCTCGCCCATATAGCTGTGGGCGGTTCCTTTGACGATACCGTCGTTGAAGAGATCTGTCGCGCGCTGCTCAAACGCCCGTATGCGGCGCATCGTCGTGTAAAGCGCCTCAAGCTGTTCCGCCGGCAGTTGCTTATTGTCGAGCGCACTCGATTGCGCTTTCGCCATAATTTTCCCCCTGTCGGTTTCTCTCCCAGAACACACCGCCGTTGATCAGCGCCTAGGCCATGGTACCAGCAATCGCGAGGGCCAAGGCAAGCCCTGCGCGCATGGTTGTTGCCCGATCCGTTCCGGGACCGCATCGCCCCCTGACTGGATTTTTGCTCGAACGCCCGGTTACAGAATCAAATGGGCGACGCGTCGATCGCGATTATCTTATTCGTTGGTTTCCGCCATCCCGCCTGCGCCAAGTCACGGCTGAACGGACTTGGCTCATTGTTTTTGTCGAAGGAAAGCGCCCCCGATGCCTCATCGCAGCACCTTAATTCGACTGATTGTACTCGCCGTAACCTGTGCCGGTCTCAGCGGGTGCGCTGAAGCGTTGATCAGCCCCAAAACGCTGGTTGATCGCGCCATCGAAGCCCGCAGCGCCGCCGATATTGCCGAGGACAATCGCATCGTCGTCGCCGCTAACGCGGTCATGGCAGACCTCAAACTGATTAGTGCCGCCACCGAGATCTACGAGCAGCGTCTCTTGGTCACCGGGATCATCGATAGTCCTGATGACTACGCCGCATTGAAGCGCGGCATCGAACAAATCTCCGGCGTGAAGAATCTGTATTGGCATGTGGTCCAAATGAGCGAAGCCGAACAAGAAGCACAGGGCGATGCGCTCCTCTCTTGGACAGACACGCTGGCGCTCGATGCCAAGATCGGCGTGCGCCTTTTTGACCGGAAGGGCGTAGCGGACGTGAATTTCCGGGAGGGCGTGGATCCCTTTGCGACCGTCTATTTGCTCGGCCGTGCGCGCTCGCAAAACGAACTCGATATCGCCCTGGCCGCCACGCAAGCGACAAAGGGCGTGAAAAAAGTCGTGAACTACGTCGAAGTTTGGCCCTAAAACGCGAGGACGTTACTCGGTCGCCAATAAGGCTCCGTCAGAAAATCCGCTCCACGCGAACCAAAAAGCGATGTGACCCGGCAGTCGGGCGAGCCGCGCATCGTCCGGACCGATAAGAGACTCTTCTTCGATGCGCCACGCCTCGCCGTCTGCGAGCAACGCCAGGTCTTCATAGCCCGCAACAAAATCGCGCCCGCCGGCCTCATAGGCGCGCACTGTTCTTGTGGCCGCGTCACCAATCAAGACAACATCGATGTCCCCGACCGCATCATTGATGACTCGACCGCCTTCAAAACGCGTGAGTGGCCAAGCCATTTCGTTTTCGCCCGCGCGAAGAACAAACACGAAGTCTTTTGGCGCCAAGTTCTTATCGGGCACGAGCGCCGGAAACATCAGGTCGGGGCTCGCGAAATAGGTCCCATACGGCCGGCCCGGCGTGTAGTCACGATCGTGACCGGTGTCCAGCGACAGCACCGTGGTATCGGGATGGCGCGCCAACCAGTCTCGCCAACTGGTGATGGCGACCGGGCGCACGGCCAACTCAATTCCGGATCCGGTTAGCGGCCCGACCACCGGACGACCGGTGAATTGGTTCCAAAGCGAATGCGTCTGACGGTCGTACATGAGCTTGTTCGACCGGTACAGAAATCCGGATGATCCGAAGACGAACGGCGCCGGCTGTCCCGACACGGTGGTCTCGTACAGGATGCCGGACCCGCACAAGGTGCAATAGGCGAGCGCCAGCGGCACACCGCCGATCACGTCGTTGAACATCTCGTGCCAATCCAAGACGCGCAACGGATAAGCACGCGCATCGCCGTTGATCTCGACCCCGAACACAGGTTCATCGGGAACCAAGTAATCCGCTTCGCTTGGCTGAAGGTGGGTCGGATTGACCAGCGCCGGAATGCCGTCCTTGATCACGCCGCCCCAAACGATCTCCTCCAGCCGAATTTCGTGCGCGATCCCGGCTTGGAGGAACAGGCGAAAATTCGGATCGAGCTGCGCCATCACGTCGGCTTTGAATCTGTCGAACCCGTCGAACGGCTCGATTTCGGGATGGGCTTGCTGCCAAAGCATCCAATCGTGCCACCGCGAACCGGCGTCAGCCCCGGTCACGGCGCGCAGCGCCCCAACGATGTCTGCGCCGTTCTCAAAACTGAATCGAAGCGCCTGGATGAGCCCTGCCGCCGCTTCCGGGCCCGCCTGCGCGCTCAGTCGCTCCACGGCTTCAACACGCAAAATGGCGTCACCGGACAAAACCTGACGGACCAGTTGATCCATCTCCCTGCCGGAGAGGTCGCGCGCTTCCGACGTCTGCGCGGACGCAAAAAAGAGCAATACGGCGCTCGCCACGAGAACACCGAAACGCGTTAGGGTTCTTTCCTCCGTCCCTGGCCTGACGGCCCCTAGAGCTCGGTTCGCAAATCCCAAAGCTCGGGGAAGAAGCGATATTCGAGCGCTTTTTCGAGATAGGAGACACCGGCGGTGCCGCCGGTCCCGCGTTTGAACCCAATAATCCGCATCACGGTCTTTAAGTGACGGAAGCGCCATTGCTGAAAGGAGTCCTCCAGATCGACCAGTTTCTCGGCAAGCTCATAGAGCCCCCAGTGCGTCTGGGTGTCGCGGTACACCGCCGCCCAGGCCTTGAGCACACTATCGTCCGCCGCGTAGGGCCGCGCCCAGTCACGTTTGGTCACAGTGTCGTCGATCAGAAAGCCCTGACGCGCGAGCATGAGGATCACCTCGTCATAGAGGCTTGGCGCGTCGAGCACGGCGCGCAGCGCGTCGTGCGTATCGCTTTGATGCGCGTGCGGCCTGAGCATCGCCGCGTTCTTGTTACCGAGAAAGAATTCGATCTCGCGATATTGATGCGATTGGAAGCCGGACGCATGGCCGAGCACGTCGCGAAATTTCAGATAGTCGGCCGGCGTCATGGTCGACAAGACGCTCCATGACTGGATCAATTGTGTTTGGATCGCCGAGACGCGCGCCAGCATCTTAAAAGCGGGTCGGAGATCATCGGCACGAATGCAGTCGCGCGCGGCCTTCAATTCGTGAAGCACGAGCTTCATCCAAAGCTCGCTCGCCTGATGGATGATGATGAATAAAAGCTCATCATGTTCGTCTGACAATGGTCGCTGCGCACCGAGGATTTGTTCGAGATCGAGATAGCCCGCGTAACTGACCCGTCCGGCAAAATCAGTGTGTGCGCCTTCCGGCAATGCGCCGCCGGATCGCGTGTCCGCCTCAGACATTAGACGCCCTCCACGTTGCGAATGGTCCTTAAGTCACGGCTGCTTTGACCTTGAACTCGTCTCTGTCCCATGCACGTTCGCTCATGATCCCATGCAGCCGATCCACGGCGTCCCAGACGTCGACAAATCGGAGAAACAGCGGCGCGAATCCGAAACGCATCACATTCGGCGAACGAAAGTCGCCGATCACGCCATTCTCGATCAACGCGGCCATGATCGGATAGCTGTTAGCGTGGGTCATAGACACTTGGCTGCCGCGCTTTTCCGGTACGTTCGGCGTCAACAAATCGAACCCGAAAACGCCACAACGCTCGTTGATCAAATCCATGAACAAACCCGTTATGTCCTGCGACTTTTTTCGGATGGCGTTCATGTCAGCCGCACCAATCACGTCGAGCGCGGCATCCAGCGCCGACAAGGAAAGGATGGCCGGCGTCCCGCACAGATTGCGGGCAATACCGGAGGCCGGCCGATACTCTTGGTCGAAATCGAAGGGCCGATCGTGGCCCATCCATCCTGACAAGGGCGGCCGTATGTCGTCCTGAAGGTGCGGTGCGACGTACAGATATGCGGGCGCGCCCGGCCCGCCATTGAGATACTTGTAGCCACACCCCACCGCCAAATCGACACCATGACCGAGCAAATCCACCGGAAGTGCTCCGGCACTGTGACTCAGATCCCAAAGCATCAATGCACCGGCCTCATGCGCCAATTGGGTGACGCGCGCTATGTCGTGCAGGCCGCCTGTCCGATAGTCGACTTGCGTCAGCATCACCACCGCAACGTCTGAATTGATCTCGGATTCAACCGACGCCGTCTCTACGAGGCGTAACTCGCGGGAACCACCGAGTAATTCGATCAGGCCTTGGGCGATGTACAAATCGGTTGGAAAATTCGCGGTGTCCGAAAGGACAACTTTTCGATCAGGGCGAATGCGTAAAGCGGCCGCAAGCAATTTGAACAGATTGACCGACGTACTGTCGGCACAGACCACATTGTCGGTCCCGGCGCCAATCAAGCGGGCAATTTTGTTTCCGACTTTCTGCGGCAGGTCGATCCATCCATGGGCGTTCCAACTTCTGATCAGGTCTTCGCCCCATTCCTGAGCGAGAACGTGCTGAATGCGTTTGGCTGCCACCTTCGGCAACGGGCCAAGCGAATTGCCGTCCAGATAGATCACTTCATCGGGCAGCAGGAACTGATCGCGAAACCCTTTGAGCTCGTCGTCACGATCGCGTGCTTCGCACTCTTTGCGCGTCACCATGGCCGGCCGCTCCTCATCTGCGGCAATGGGTACTGGTTAGAATTGCACTCGTTGGGTTAAGGCGCCGTCGACAATCAGATTTGTCCCTGAAATGAAGCCAGCGGCCGGGCTTGCCAAGAAGACCGTGGCTTGCGCGACTTCCTCCGCGGTGCCCATGCGTCCCAGGGGATTTTTGGCCAAGGCGGCCTTATAGATGTCCGGCTGCTCCAATTCGCGCTGGTGCCAGACGCCGCCTTCAAAATAAATCGTTCCCGGCGACACGGTGTTTGCGCGGATTCCCTTGGGCGCCAGGTCGTTCGCCAAGTTCGACATGTATGTGATCAACGCAGCCTTTATCGAATTGTACGGCCGGACCCCGCCGAATGACTCGATCGCGGCGACGGAAGAAATAGAAACGATAGACGCCGCGTCCGATTGCTCAAGATATGGCAGCGCCGCGTCGATCGCGTGAAAGCTCCCCAAAATGTCGATGTCGAAGGCCTGACGCCAGCCTTCATCGTCGAGGGTGAGTCCGAAGCCACTCGCATTGGCGATCAATATATCGATACCGCCAAGCGACTTGGCGGCAGCGCTCATCCACTCAGTCAGCATCGCGCCGTCCTGCACGTCGGCCGGCCCGCCAAACGCGTTCACGCCCTTTGCCTTAAGGGCATCGACCGTAGCCAATATGGCGCCTTCGCTCCGCGCACAAATACCAACGTCGCACCCTTCGTCGGCGAAAAGTTCGGCGATCGCCCGCCCAATTCCCCGGCTACCACCCGTAATCACCGCTTTCTTTCCGGCCAATTTGAGATCCAAGACGCCCTCCGCATTGGTTCCGCCGTTGCTGGCTGCACCATAGCGTTTCCGCGGTGCGCGGGCCAAGCATGGCGGCCGTGTGATCTCACGACACGCCCGCGATGGCGAAAGGTCGTATACTGCGCCGGCGCGGAGGGGACACCGTGGTGGCCGCGCGAGAAATTGGCTTGGGAAAAACATCGGTAAAATGACCGAGGTTCGTGCATGGCTGGAATCTCTTGGGCTCGCGCACTACGCGGATGCGTTCGAGGCCAATGAGGTCGAATTCGACCTGCTGTCCGAACTCACAGATGACGACCTTCGCTTTCTTGGCATCGCCAGCACCGGCCACCGCGTCCGATTGCGCAAGGCCATCGCGACGATTGGTGAAACACCGACGCCGGTGCCCGAAGACACTGCGCCCGGGTCGAATGCGGTCAACGAATTGCGCACCGAGCCAGCCGAGCCATCGAGCGCCGAGCGCCGTCAAATCACCGCCATGTTCTGCGACCTTGCTGGGTCGACCGCCCTCGCTGAGCGGCTGGACCCGGAAGATCTGCGGACGATCATCCAAAGCTACCAAAGCGCCTGTGGTGAAATCGTGGACCGATATGACGGGCACATCGCCCAATATCTGGGCGACGGCATCATGGTTTATTTCGGTTGGCCGCGCGCACACGAAGACGATGCCGAGCGGGCCCTTCACGCCGCGCTCGAGCTGACGAGCACGATATCCAGTTTGGAAGCGCCCGCCGCGCTGTCGGTTCGCGTGGGTGTCGCCACCGGACCGGTCGTGGTCGGCTACGACCGGTCCGATGACCTGGCGGCCGCCAAACTTGCCGTCGGTGAAACACCGAACCTTGCAACGCAGCTGCAGTCTCGTGCAGAGCCCAATCAGATCGTGATCGCCCCATCGACGCGACGCCTTGCCGCGAATGCGTTCGAATATTTGGACCTACCGGACGTACCCGGCGCGCCCGCCGGCTGGCTGGTTGTTGGACTGAGCCACGCCGAAGCGCGATTCGAGGCGACCCGAGCGGAAAGACTCACGCCGCTTGTCGGACGACGCGCCGAAAGCGAGTTACTTTGGCAACGATGGCAACAGGCCGCGCAAGGCGAAGGTCAGACCGTACTGATCTCCGGGGAACCCGGTATCGGCAAGTCGCGTCTCGTGGAAACGCTTAGGTTGCGCGTTGCTGAGTCGGAACATTTCTGTTTGCGCTACCAATGCTCGCCGTACCACGTGAACTCTTCGCTGTATCCAATAGTACGCCAATTGGAGCATGCCGCGGGTTTCATGCGGACGGATACGATCGAGCAAAAACTCGACAAACTTGACGCCGTCGTCGCGCGAAATGGCGCCGAAGTCAGCGAAGTTGCGCCATTGTTTGCCGCCATTTTGTCACTGCCGGCCGGTGAACGCTATCCGCCGATGGACATGACCGCGACCCGACAAAAAGAAAAAACGATTGAAGCGCTGGCAAACCAAATCGTGCTTCTGTCCCGCGAGCGACCATTGCTGCTGATCATCGAGGACGTCCACTGGATCGACCCGTCCACTCTGGAAGCGCTCGACATTCTCATTGAGCGAACGCGCGAGGCCCCCTGCCTCGTGGTCATCACGTACCGGCCGGAATTCGTCCCGCCTTGGACCGGCCGCGGCCATGTAAGTCAATTTTCGCTCAATCGGTTGAGCAGTAAGCAAGTGGCCGAGATGGTGCAAAACGTGGCCGGCGAAACGCTTTTGCCCGCGTCGATCAAAGCACAGATTGCGGCCCGTACAGACGGTGTCCCCCTCTTCATCGAAGAAGTCACGACGTCCTTAGTGGAGCAAGATGGTCAGGATAGTGCGACACAAGACAATCCCGACCAACACGGGCCTATTCCCGAAACCCTTCAAGACAGCCTCATGGCCCGGCTCGACCGCTCGCCGGCGGCGAAAGAAACAGCGCAACTCGCCGCGTGCATCGGACGCGAATTCAGCCGGGACATCCTCGCCTCGGTATCGCCGCAGGACGAAGACGGATTGGATCAATCACTTGCCGCGTTGATTGATGCCGAGCTCATTTTTGAACACCGAGGCGAGTCCGAAAGCGACCGAAATTTCACGTTCAAACACGCACTGGTTCAGGACACGGCTTATGAAAGCTTGCTCAAAAGCCGTCGACAAAGCCATCACGCGCGCATTGCTCGGTCGCTCAGAAAGCTTGCGCCCGAGACGGGGACTTCCCACCCAGAACTCCTGGCTTATCACTATGAACGCGCCGGACGCCCGGTCTCCGCCATCCAATATTTGATCGCGGCTGGCGAAAATTCGCTTGCGAGGATCGCTTTGTCCGAAGCGATCGCCCATCTCGAAACCGCGCGCGCGCTCTCCGCGGAGGTCGCACCGTCGCATCGCAAAGACTTGTTCGAACTCCGAGGGCGGGTCGCCTTGGGCACAGCGCTTATGGCCGATCGTGGCTGGGCCTCACCCGAGGTCGGCGCCGAGTTCGAGCGGGCTCTTGAGCTTGCCGAGCAGCTCGATGACAAAGAACGTTTACTGGTCTGCCTCTTCTCTCTGTTCGCGTATCACAACGAGCGAACGGAGTTCGACATGGCGCGCAAGTTCCATGAACGGCTAGCCGCGCAAGCCGGCGACGATGTGGATTCGGATTTTGCCATGGTGGCGGATCGCTCCGGGCTCGCGGTGGCATTCTGGACAGGACGCTTCGACGAAGCGCTCGACTATCTCAATCACTGCCAAGCGCATTACGATTTCGAACGACACGGCAAGATCGCCTGGCGCATCAATACCGATCCCAAGTCGGTGGTCCTCGCATGGGGCGCCAGCCTGCTCTGGGTGATGGGATGGCCGGAGAAAGCCCGCGCGGCCGCGCTCGAAGCCGTGGACCATGCGAGGTCGGTCGGTCACTGGTTCAATCTCAGTTTTACGCTCGCGATCAGTCCAGGCGTGTTCATCTACTTACGTGAAAAAGAGCCCGCCGAAAGCTTGATCCAAGAAGCGATCGATATCGCTCGGCAACAGTCCTTGCCCATGATCGACGCCATCGGTCACATCAGTTTGGGTTACTGCAAGATCGGACGCGGCGACTTTCGCGCGGGCTTGGAGAGCGCCCTATCGCGGACGGAATTCGTCCAAGAATCCGGGATGCGCGCGCATCGACCGACTTTCTGCTCATTCGCAGCCCAAGGATTGGCCGGGCTCGGCAAAATCCTCAAGGCTCAAGAGCAGGTCGAGGACGGTATCGCGGAACTCGAAAGAACCGGCGAGCGTTTCAATGAAGCCGAATTGTACCGCCTCCGCGGCGAATATCTGCTGGCGCAAGATGGTCCCGACCCCGCTGCGGCGGAACGCGCGTTCGACAGTGCGATCGCCATCGCGCGTGCGCAGAATGCCAAGGGTTGGGAGCTGCGCGCCGCAATGAGCATGGCACGCTTGTGGCGTGACCAAGGCAGGTCGAAAGACGCCTACGACCTACTTGAGCCGGTTTACACTTGGTTCACGGAAGGGCATCAGACCGCTGATCTTGTCGATGCGCGCGCCCTGCTCGATGCGTTATCCGCCTAGCGGATCTGTCGTACTTAAGGCGCCATACGGACGCCGCCAAAGTCCGGCGTCCGTACGACACGAAATACTGATCGTTTACATTGGCGGTTCGACACCGTTTTGACCGACGACAATTGCCGGGCTAACGACCGAACCATCTTCGCCATCAACCGCGAGAAGGAACACAGACTCTCCGGGCAGCAATTTGTCCCGCGTGGTGCCCGTGAAATTCACGATGACGGCTTCGGGCGGAACCATGATGGTCTGAGTGCCCTCTGTCTTCGCGCCTTCCTCACCTTCCGTATAGTTCACGGTGAGTTCACGGTCGGCGCCAACCTCGACGAGCTTCGCGATATTGGCGTTCGTCATCATGTTCTCTTCTTCGACCAAATCCCATGGATAGTGACCCTCGGCCAAGCCACGTAGGTCTTCAGAGAAAATGTGAACTTCGAGCGCGATACGCTTGCCTTGCGACATAATGGACGTGATGCCGACGAACTGACCTTCCTGGATGTCCTCGAGTTTTGCGGCATCGACAATAAAGACACCCGCGTCTTCGGCGAGAGTCACAGACTTGCGTCCGCCGATATCGGTATCGATTGCCAGCGCCGCGCCGTCGACTTCGGCGAGCTTGCCGCGGACATGGTAAGGCTGTGCCTGCGCTGACAGCGCAAGCATCGCGGATACGCCAAGGGTCGCAACCACGACCGTCAGCGCCTTTGTGAATCCAGTCGTCATCCTAAAATCCTCGCAACTTCGATTGTGGTTACACCGATCTCTTTCGGACCGGCCGCAACGGAAAGGCACAGTACACCCCAATCGGCGAAGCGCGTCCGCCTATACGAACTATTCATCCGGGCCGAAATTGTGCGGTGGGCGCGACCATCGCGAGCCCCCTGGGCCGCGGGTCCCATTGGCGCTGTGAGGTCGTCGCACGATCGAGCTTAATGGCATCGCCGCCGGCAACGCCCCAAAAACATTCAATTTTTCGTAGTAACAAAAATGGTCGGAGCGGCCAGATTCGAACTGGCGACCCCTTGTCCCCCAGACAAGTGCGCTAACCAGGCTGCGCCACGCTCCGATCGTCACGACCGCATTGCCGAACCCGGCAAATGCGCGAACGGCCAGACAATAGTAACCGGGCTTCGGCGACGCAAGCGCCGAGCAAAGCGTGCCGACGCGCCCGCCTACTTCGCTTGCGCGAGAAGTGTCTTCAGCTCTTCGAGCTCAGACAAAACACCAATCAGCACATCGCGCGATACCGCTTCGCCCGTCTCATTCACCGGCGCACTCGGCGGTTCTGGCGCGGTCTTCTCTACCGGCGCAGCTGTCGGTTTCGCCTCGGCCTGCGGTTCGTCATCGGCGCCATTGACGCCGCCCGCGCGCTCCTGCAGCACCTTTACGCCGCCTTCACGCAACAGCTTTTGCACACCTTTGATCGTGTAACCGTCGATGTACAGAAGATCGCGAACGCCACGAAGCAGCAGGATATCCTCGGGCCGGTAATATCGCCGACCGCCCCCACGCTTCATCGGCTTGATTTGCGAAAACTTGGTTTCCCAGAACCGCAGGACATGCTGCGGCACGTCCAGCGACTCGCTCACTTCGCTGATGGTCCTAAACGCGTTCGCGGATTTGCGCACCCGACCACCGCGGCCTCGGCTACTGCCGACCTGCTCCAATTCTTGCTCTTCGATCATTTGCTCCACGCCGCCCCGTCCGACGTTGGCCGAATTCAGCTAACGTCCAACGTTTGGACGCCGTCCCTATGTCCTTCGTTGATCTCCGACTTAAGAACGTGAGAAGGTCGGAAGACGACCACACGCCTCGGTAGAATTGGCACTTCTTCCCCGGTTTTCGGGTTGCGACCGATCCGCCGCGCTTTTTCACGAACCGCAAAGCTTCCGAACGAGGAGATCTTCACCGAGTCTCCTGCCGATAGACGATCCGAAATTTTGTCGAGAACCGATGCCACCAATTTCGCGGATTCGTCCCGCGAAAGACCAACTTCTTGATAAACCGCTTCACTCAGCTGCGCGCGCGTTACTGTCGCCATCGCCGCCGCCCCTCCCTCATGCTGCAGTGAGGCTACCCTACGCGAGAAAATCCGTCAATATCAACGAGATGCATCATTTCACTCAGGTCATTTTTGCAACAGTGCGCGATACATGTGTGAAGCTTGCGAATCAGGGCCGGATATTAACAGCCTGTGACCGCACGTAATTTTGGAATAGGTGATTCGCGGCGCCTGACACGCTCTCGCCTTGCAACCGGTCATCCAGCGCCGAGGCGTGGGACGAACCGGAACGCGAAAGTCTGTTCTTCTGTTCGGGAATGAAGTGGCGACCGTTAGCGTCCGCCGACGGCCGCTTGGTCTTGAGGCGCGACGCTCGCGTGGACCTGTTCGAGCTCCGACAGGATTCTCTCGTTTACCGAGCCAGCGGCCATATCGATTGCGACCTCCAAGGCCGTCGCGAAGCCGAGCGCGTCGGTTCCACCGTGGCTCTTAACAACCGTGCCATTTAGTCCGAGAAACAAGGCACCGTTGTGACGCCGCGGATCGATCTTCTCCCGTAGGCTTTTGAATGCCGGACGGGCGATCGCATAGCCCAAGCGGCCGCTCATCGAACCGCCCAAGGCGCGCCTTAGGAAATCCGCGAAAAGCCGACTGACGCCCTCCACGGTCTTGAGCGCGACATTTCCGGTAAAACCGTCCGTAACGATGACATCGGTCGTGCCTTTGGCGATGTCGTCGCCTTCGACGAAGCCGTGAAAGACGAAATGACTGTCCGCGCGCCGTAAGATCGCCGCCGCTTCACGGACTTCGTCATGCCCTTTCATCTCCTCATTGCCGACGTTGAGAATGCCGACCGTGGGCTCGACGCGCGCCAACACGGTTTGCGCGAAAACCGCGCCCATGGCGGCGAAATCCACCAGGTTGTCCGCATTGCATTCGACGTTCGCGCCAAGGTCCAACAGGACGGTTTCGCCGCGGCGCGTTGGCAAGACCGCAGCGATCGCCGGACGATGGATGCCAGGCAATGTGCGAAGCGTAAACTTGGCCATCGCCATGAGCGCCCCGGTGTTGCCCGCGGATACGGCCGCGTGGGCCGCGCCGTCCGCAACCGCCTGGATGGCCAATCCCATGCTCGACTTGCGGCCACGCCTGAGCGCATTGGACGGCTTCTCATCGCCGGAAACAACAATCTCGGTGTGATTGAGTTCCGTGCGCTCTTTCAAGACGTCGGCGCGCGCCAAATGCGGCTCCACGGTCGCCTGATCGCCAAAGAAGATGAACTTGGCGTCGGGCCGCCTGCGCGCAGCCAAATTGGCGCCGCGCACGACCATAGCCGGCGCATCGTCGCCGCCCATGGCATCCACGGCAATGGTAATCGGGTCGGTCACGTCGCGCCGGCCCCCGGCGACACGGGTGCCACCGTGATCAGAGGCTGTCTACGGGAGCGACGACCTCGCGGTCGCGATAGTAGCCGCACGCAGGGCAAACATGGTGGGGCAATTTGTTCTCACCACAATTCGGGCACTCGGTCGGTACCGTCGGGCGAATCGCATCGTGCGAACGCCGCATATCCCGTTTGGATCGCGTAACTTTCTTTCTTGGAACCGCCATATATCCGTTCCCTCGCAATTGCGACCAGCGCTCAGTGTCAGCCAGTCCCGGCCGGCCGCGCGAAACGCGGCTTATTATACAACATTTGGCTAGTCGGCAAGCCCCACACCTTGGGATTATTCTTTATCTCTATTGGCTCGATTTGGCCAGTCCTTGAGCGCCGCGAATGGCCGGTCTTCGTCGACTAAACCGGCACCATCCGATATTTCCGCCGTGGCGCTCGCTTCGGCGCCCTCTGCCCGCGGATACGGGTCAAGGGCGAGCGCCAAATGTTCTGCCGCAAGCTCGCCCACGTCGATTTCATTACCCATCAGAATCTCGGGTGGATCATCGGTTTCAGGCGCGATATCGACCTCCGGTGTGAAGTCGGGGGTTTCGGCGGGCCGAAATTCGACGACAATGTCGGAGTCTTCGATGCGTGCCGTCACCGGCTCAAGTGTGACAACGCAGCTCTGGGTAACGGTCGCATTGATGGCGAGCGTGACGCGGATGATCTTGCCGGACCCGTCACGCGCGGCGCTTCGCCGCAAGCCGACGCGCGCCGAAAAGTTCTCCATGGCCAGCAGATCGAATCGAGCCGACAAGGCTTTGCGTTCGACGGGGTCGGCCTCAATGTCCAGAAGAACCTCGGCGTCCGAAATATCCTCAAGCGGAACACGTCGGGAGAACTCCGGCGCCCCTTTCTGTGGTGCCTGATCCGACCCAGTCATGGCTGCGTCGCTTTTGCCGGCGGCGCGAACAAAACCTTGCCGGCCTGCAACTCGGCCGACCTTTGCTCAGCAAGCGACTGTTCGACGTCTTGCACATAGTCGGCCAAGGCTTCGGCGCCTCCGACGCCTTCCGCGCTCGCTCCACCAAGCACGTTGCGATCAAGGGCCTCGACCAGTTGCGATCGATTTCCGGCATCGAGAGCGCCGTCGTAAGCTTCGGCACGCCCGAAATACGCCTTCGCCATCGCCTTGACCCGGCGGCCGACGCCGAGGTCGCCAACGCCCATTTCCCGAAGGCTCCGATCCATATCGGCGAAGGTTGCGTCGAAAAGGGCCTGCGCGAGGTCTGGCCCCCGCCCGTCGTCTCGGCGCAACCGGCGGATCAATAAAATCACGTGCAATATGATCAAATCGAAGCGCCCGTCGATGGTATCCGCGACGCCGTAGCGCGTATAGAATGCGGCCGTGCGCGCCTGAGACACCGCAGCAAAATAGAGCCGCCAGGCCGCATCCCGATCGACATCGGAATCCGAACGATTTCGCCCAAGAATGCGCGCCAAATATTTGTTCAATGTGCTACCTAGGCCCCATCGCGATATTGACTCGCGGCGTTTGTCAGTGGGACAGTCCGCTCGCTTTGGATCATAGAATGACACGTCAAAAGCAACATATTTCGCTCGGCTTTTCGCGAAGCTTCGTCGCCGTTGCCCTCGCAGCCCTTTTCGTGACGGGGTGCGAGCCGCGGGTCGACACGCACGGCTTTATGCCGAATGCCGAGTTGATCGCGCAAGTGGAGCCCGGCATGGTCTCCAAGCTTGATGTGGCGGACATACTCGGAAGCCCGTCCACGGTCGCGACATTCGATCAGGACACCTGGTACTACATCACCCAGAAGACGCAAAATTTCGCGTTCTTCAAGCCGGAGATCGTCGACCAACAGGTCCTCGTCATCAATTTCGACGACCAAGAAATGGTGTCGAGCGTCAACCGCTATACCATCGAAGATGGTTTGATCGTCGATCCGGTATCCCGCAAGACGCCGACCGTCGGTAAGGAACTCACCTTCCTCCAGCAATTGTTCGGCAATATCGGCCGTTTCTCCAAGTAGTCATCACGTCAGCATATGTCTTGGCTCGCGGGCCCATCGCCTTGCGGGTGGCACGTTCTAGCGTCATGCTTTCTCCTCTGCCGGTTTCGTGCAGGTTCTATGGGAGGAATGAATGATGCGAAGCAAGGCGCTCGCGCTGCCGCTTGTCGGCATGGCCCTCGGCACAGGGCTCGTCATGGTCGGTATGTCGGCGCAGGCCGAATTGATGATCGTCGGCGGCGATAACAAGGTCGGTTTCAGCGATAGCGGTCCGGTGTTCCGCGCGCCCGGTAACGACGTGGTCTCGATCGTCGATATTGGCAGCGATCGTGAAGCGCCATCGATCGTCGCCGATTTGCCGATCATGAATTCGGTTTTTGGCCCGCCGACCAATCTCGCGATCACGCCGGACGAGACTTTAGCGCTGGTCACAAACGCTATGAACTGGGTTGAGACGGACGGCGGTTGGAAGCCCGAGCCCGACAATCGCATCAACGTGATCGATCTCACGCTCGATCCGCCGGATGTCGTCGGCACGGTCGAGGTCGGCCGCCAACCATCCGGCCTGGCCATCAGTTCGGATGGGACAATGGCACTTGTGGCGCATCGGGCCGACGACTCGATCGGCGTGTTGTCGATCGAAGGCAAGACGGTGCAGCTCGTGCAGACCGTTGATATGGGCGAGCAAGTCGCCGCTGTGGCGATAACGCCTGACGGGGACCGGGCCCTGGTCGCGAAGTTTCCTGGGCACAAAATCGCGGTGCTCGAATTGGCCGACGGCCGCGCCACCTACAACACCGATCTCGACATGCCGGTCGGTCAATGGCCCTACAATGTGAAGATTGCGCCGAATGGGCGCCTTGCGTTGACTGCGGATAATGGCAATGGCGGTCGGTCAGATGGCCATATCGACACGGTCAGCGTGATTGATCTTGGCGCGAGCCCACCGCGGGTCATCGACCGCGTCGTGGTCGGTGACGCGCCGGAAGGCCTGGCTATCAGCCCCACCGGCGAGATTGCCGTTGCGGTCTTGCTGAAAGGCAGCGCGGGCGTCCCCGAAGACAGCTGGTACTACAACCGAAACGGCAGCGTCGTGGTGTTGGAGATCGACGGCATGTCGGTTCGCCGCACCGCCGAAATTGAGGTCGAAGGCCTTCCCGAAGGCGTCGTGTTTAGCGCCGACGGCCGCTACATCTACGTCGGGAACTTCGTCGACAAATCGGTTTCGATCTTGAAGGTCGACGGCACAACCGTAACCAACACAGGCAAAACGCTGGCTTTGCCCGCGCACCCGGGTTCCATGGGCGGCAGCATCCCTTAACAAGAAAAAGGGCTCCGACCGCAGGACGGCCGGAGCCCAATTTTCGGTATCTGCCTTTGTGGTCAGGCCGCCAACATGGCAAGCAACAGGATCGCCATAATGTTGGTGATCTTAATCATCGGATTGACCGCCGGTCCCGCCGTATCCTTGTACGGATCGCCGACGGTATCGCCGGTCACCGCGGCTTTATGGGCCTCGGAGCCTTTGCCGCCATGCTGGCCGTCCTCGATATATTTTTTGGCGTTGTCCCACGCGCCACCGCCCGAGGTCATCGAGATCGCGACAAACAAGCCGGTCACGATCGTGCCGAGCAACATGGCACCCACCGTCGTGAAGGCCGCCGCTTGGCCAGCGATCCAGCTGATGACGAAATAGACGACCACCGGGGCCAACACCGGCAACATCGACGGCACGATCATCTCCTTGATCGCCGCCTTGGTCAGAAGATCAACGGCCCGGCCGTATTCGGGCTTCGCGGTGCCTTCCATGATGCCCGGGATCTCTTTGAACTGCCGCCGCACTTCGATCACGACCGCACCGCCTGCGCGACCCACCGCCATCATGCCAAGCGCGCCGAACAGGAATGGCAGCAAACCGCCGATAAACAAGCCGATCACAACGAATGGGTCTTGCAAGCGGAACTCGACTTCGACGTTCGGGAAATAGTGATGCAGATCTTCGGTATAAGCGGCAAACAGCACCAGAGCCGCCAAAGCCGCGGACCCGATCGCATAGCCCTTGGTCACCGCTTTTGTGGTGTTGCCAACGGCGTCGAGCGCGTCGGTGGTTTTCCGCACGTCCTCAGGCAGTTCCGCCATCTCCGCGACGCCGCCCGCATTGTCGGTCACCGGACCGTAGGCGTCGAGCGCGACGACAAATCCGGCCAAGGCCAACATCGTGGTCGCGGCGATCGCCAGGCCGAACAGCCCCGCCGCATAGAACGCGACGATAATACCCGCGGAAATCACCACGACCGGAAGCGCCGTCGCTTCCATCGAGACCGCCAGGCCTTGAATGATGTTGGTCGCGTGTCCCGTTTCGGACGCCTTGGCCACGCTCTTCACCGGCCGGAATTCCGTCGAGGTGTAGTATTCCGTAATCCAGACCAGAAGCCCGGTCACCGCGAGCCCGACCAGCGTGCAAATGAACAGATCCATGCCTGTCACGGTCCGATCGGTCATTTGGAATTCTGTGCCGAAGCCGAGCCAGATACCGATCACAGCGGCAATCAGTATCGCCGATATAACCGCGGCCGCGATCAAACCCTTGTAAAGCGCAGCCATGATGTTTTGGCTCGACCCAACCTTGACCAAGAAGGTGCCCGCGACCGAAGCGAGAATGCATACACCGCCGATGACCAGCGGGAATTGCATGAAGGTCGCCTGGTCCATGCCCGTGAATAGAATTGCCGCAAGAAGCATCGTGGCAACGACGGTCACGGCATAGGTCTCAAACAAGTCCGCCGCCATGCCGGCACAATCGCCAACATTGTCGCCAACGTTATCCGCGATCACGGCGGCATTGCGGGGATCGTCTTCGGGGATCCCGGCTTCGATCTTGCCGACTAAGTCGGCGCCCACATCGGCGCCCTTGGTGAAGATCCCGCCGCCGAGACGCGCAAAAATCGAAATCAACGACGCGCCAAAACTAAGAGCAACCAGCGCCTCCAGAATTTCACGCAGCGAATCGGCGTCGGTACCACCGACAGCCGTCAGCATGTAGGCGTAATAGCCGGCAACACCGAGCAGGCCGAGGCCCACCACCAACATGCCGGTGATCGCGCCAGACTTGAAGGCAATGCCGAGCGCTTCGTCGAGGCTCCGCTGCGCGGCATCCGCGGTGCGGACATTGGCGCTCACCGAAATGTACATGCCGATATAGGCGGCGGCCCCGGAAAGGACGGCGCCGATCTCAAAACCGATCGCGAGCGTTAAGCCAAGCAGCCACCACAGGATTGCGCCAACGACCAATCCCACGATGGCAATGGTCGTGTATTGCCGATTGAGGTAGGCGCGCGCGCCCTCCTGAATCGCCCCAGCGATCTCCTGCATGCGTTCGTTGCCGGCGGGCGCCGCCATCACACGCGACCGCGTGTAAATGCCGTAGACGACCGCGGCCAAGCCGCACAACAGTGCGAACAACAACGGATTAGACATGAACGGGTGTCCCCTTGCCTTGTCAGTTGGACCTTTTCGGAAGAATCGCCGATGCCTCCCCGAGCGCCGGCGTCAAGCGGCCGGGAAAATGCCAGACGCGTATGCAGAAAGCAATCGGGCAATCCCTGGTGGCAAAATCAACGCCGAAATGGATGCACATTGCTCAGAAATGGACGTACCCACCTTTGCCGATCGGCAGCGGTTCGTTCTCGGGCGAAAGTACCACGATGTCTTTGGATTCTGTAATCATCCCGATTTCCGTCACTTCGACGCCCGCGATTGACGCGGCGGCTGTCGCTTCTGTCGTTCGACCAGGCGGTACGGCGAACAGCAACTCGTAATCATCGCCCGCGCTTAGAGCTGTCATCCGCCAAGCGGGATCCACATCGATCTGAGCCAAAAGTGCCGCGGATGTGGGAATCGTCGCCGTTCGGATCTCTGCGCCAACACCCGAAGAGGCGCAGATATGGTGAAGATCGGCGATCAAGCCATCCGATATGTCGACCGCCGCCGACGCCACGCCGCGCAAACCTTCTCCCAACGCCAGCCGCGGCTCGGGATAGCGATGCCGGGCAATCGCGGCGCGCGCCTGCGCCTCGGTCGCATCGGGCACTTCACCTTTGAGGATCGCCAAACCGTACCCGGCATCGCCGATCATGCCGGAGACGAACAGGCGGTCACCGACATTTGCACCCTTTCGGGTCAAGGCTTGTCCAGTGGGCACCGTGCCGACAGCCGTGATCGATACGATCAGCGGGCCCGGCGTCGCCACCGTGTCGCCGCCCGCGAGCGCGATGTCATATGTGTCTTGATCCGATGCAAGCTGCGCGGTGAACGCGGCCAGCCAATCGGCATCGATGGCCTGCGGGAGTGCGAGCGCCATGAAATAGGCTTTCGGCGATGCGCCCATCGCCGCGAGATCGCTCAGATTGACCCGCAAGGCACGGGCGGCAACGACGCCGGGGTCCTCACGCTCCAGAAAGTGGACGCCGGCGACCAGGGCATCCTTTGTCACGACCAGATCTTGGTCGGGAGAAGTCTGCAGAACCGCCGCATCATCGGCCAGCGAGAGCGCTCCTGGGCAGGTCTTGGCGAGCGGCTTCAAAAACTGCTCGATCAAAGCGAATTCGCCCGGCCGCTCGGCCATCGACGGATTACTCCCCTTCGCCGGCCCATTCTTGTGGACGCAGTTGGCGCGCCAATCGGTCGAGCACGCCATTGGCAAAGCCGGTCTCCGCAGCGTCGAAAAATCCTCGGGCGACATCAACATATTCGCTGATCACGACACGGCTCGGCACGTCATCCTGTGTCTCGAGCTCGAACGCCGCCGCACGCAAAAGCGCGCGCATTGTGACGGAGAGCCGGTCCATCGGCCAATCGTCGCTGAGCGTGTCACCGACCAGCGCGTCCAGATACGCAATCTTTTCCGATGCACCGCGAACCAGTGCCGCGAAATATTCTTGATCAAACCGGGGGTCCTGTCGCTCGCGCGAGACGATTTCATCAATCGCTTGACTTACATCGGTCTTCACCAAGTCGATCTGATAAAGCGCTTGCACCGCGGCGAGGCGCGCGTGACGGCGCGCTGATCGCGCCTTTCGTCTCGCCTTGGCCGCGGCTTCGTCCGCCATCGCTGTCGTGCTCACTGCGCTTCCCGGAATCTTCGCTTGATAGAGACCATCGTCAAACAGGCTTGCGCCGCGAAGGCCCCTTTATTGCCCTGGTCGACCGCGGCGCGGGCCCAAGCCTGGTCCCGTGTCTCGGTTGTCAGCACCCCATACCCGATCGCCACCCGATGTTCGATCGCTAAATTGTTGAGCCCACGCGCACTTTCGCCGCAAACATAGTCGTAATGGGTCGTCTCGCCCCGGATCACACAGCCCAAAGCGGTATAGCCGTCATATTTCTCCGCGCGCTCGGCAAATGCGATGGCGGCCGGGATTTCGAACGCCCCGGGCACCTCCACCGTGTCCCATGTCGCCCCGGCCTCGCGAAGCGCGGCTTCGGCGCCGGAGACCAGCGCGTCCGCAATGTCGTCATAGAAGCGACCGACGACCAGCAAGACATGGGGGGCGGCATCGGACACGCTAGCCCCCCCGACTGATCGACCGACGGCCGACCACGCGCAAGCCAAAGCCGTCGAGGCCGACATAGGCGTGTTCGCTGTTGCTCAGCAAAGTCATGGTTTGAACGCCTAGGTCGAGCAGAATTTGGGACCCGATGCCGACCTCGCGCAGCGCGCCGCCCTCGGCCGTCGCGCCGCCGGAAAGCTGAGCCGCAACCGCGTTATGTCGCGATTCCCCGATCAACACGACAACGCCACGCCCGGCTTCGTCTATGGCCCGCATCGCGTCGCGCAACTCCCCGTCGCGGCCATCTGAGTGATCCCCCAAAACATCGGCCAACAAATTGAGGCGATGGACCCGAACCAAGACCGGATCTTCCGTGGCGGTGTCACCTTTCAGCAAGGCGATGTGTTCGGTGCCGTCGGTTGTGTCGTCGTAGAGCACCAGCTTGAACGCGCCGGCGTGACCGGTTTCGATTTCCGTTTCCAGCTTGCGCTCAATCAGCCGGTCCTTGCGGCGGCGGTACGCGATCAAGTCGGCGATTGTGCCGATCTTCAATTCATGCTCGCGGCAGTATTCGATGAGATCGGCGCGGCGCGCCATGGTCCCGTCTTCGTTCATCACCTCGCAAATGACGCCTGCGGGCTCGAGGCCCGCCAACCTTGCGATATCGACCGCGGCCTCCGTATGGCCGGCCCGGACCAAAACGCCGCCGTCGCGCGCGACGATCGGGAAGACGTGGCCGGGCGTCGCGATATCGTCGGCCGTACTCGCCGGGTCCAAGGCGGTGCGGATGGTCTGGGCGCGATCGGCCGCGGAAATGCCGGTGGTAATCCCCTCCTTCGCCTCAATGGACACTGTGAAGGCGGTTCCGAAACTGGCGGCGTTGCGGCGTTGCATCGGTTCCAAATTCAGCGCTTGCGCGCGCTCGGCCGTGAGCGCCAAGCAAATCAGTCCGCGGCCGTTGCGAGCCATGAAATTGACGATCTCGGGCGTCGCCCATCGCGCTGGAATAACCAAGTCACCTTCGTTCTCTCGCTTTTCGTCGTCGACGAGAACGAACATCCGTCCCTGGCGCGCTTCCTCGATAATGGCTTCGATCGACGCGAAGACACCTTGTCCGCCGTGGGTGGGCATAGGTTCCGCCATCACGCGCATCCTTCGGATTTGCCGGTATAAGCCAATGCACGCCTGACATAGCGTGCCAGCATGTCGATTTCGACATTTACCTTTTGGCCGACCATCGCCTTCCCAAACGTGGTTTCGGATTGCGTGTGCGCAATGATGTTCACGTCGAACCGGTCGTCGCCGACGTCATTGACCGTCAGTGACACGCCGTCGAGCGCGATCGAACCCTTTGGCGCGACATATGGCGCCAGCCAGGAATCGAGCGCGAAAGTCATCACGATGGAGTCTCCGGACGGGGATTGATCCAGTATTTCCGTCGTACCGTCGACATGGCCGCTCACCAAATGACCGCCGATCTCATCGCCAACCTCAAGCGCGCGTTCCAAATTGATACGCGTGCCCTCCTGCCAGACATCGAGCGACGTCTTGGCCAAGGTTTCCGCCGATGCGTCAACCATGAACGACTGCTCGGCGGCCTCCACGACAGTCAGACACGCCCCGGCGCAGGCGATTGACGCGCCAAGCGCAATCGACCCCGTATCATACGCTGTCTCGATTTCGTAGCGCATGTCCCCGCGCCGCTCGATCGCTCGAATCCGGCCGATATCCGTCACAATTCCGGTAAACATACCGCCTTATTAGGCCAGGGCGACGTAGCTTTCCAGCACATCCTCACCCAGGGACACGCTGTCCACGCGCTCAAAACGGGGGGCCCGGTCGACCCGATCCAGCCCCAACGCCGCAGCGGCGCTGATCCCATCACCGCCGATCACCGACGGCGCCCGAAACCATTCGATCCGGTCAATGAGGCCCGCCGCCAGTAAACTGGCGGCGATCCGACCCCCGCCTTCCACCATCAGACGCGTCAATCCGCGACCGCCGAGTTCGATCATCGCAGCGGTCATTTCGAGCCGCCCGTTTTCGTCGGCGGGAACATCGATGACGTCCACGCCGCTCTCCCGATAAGCGTCCTTGCGCGTCTTGTCCGCGTCCGCCAGCGTCAGCAGCCACGTCGGCTGGGACTTGGCATCCGCGACCAATGGATCCGTTAACGGCACTTGCAAACGGCTATCCGCCACAATGCGAACCGGTGATCGCTGCTCTAAGCCCTTGAGCCGGCAGGTCAGTCGCGGCCGGTCGACGCTGGCCGTGTGTGACCCAATCAACACCGCGTCATGTTCGGCACGCAGCAAATGCGCACGCCGCCGGGCCGGCTCGCCCGTAATCCACTGACTGTGACCGCCGCCCGTCGCGATCCGCCCATCCAACGAACTCGCGACCTTCCAAGTAATGAGCGGCCGCCGCTCGCCAACGCGCTTGAGATAGCCGGCGTTGAGTGCGTCGGCCTCCGAGAGGAGCACGCCTTCTTCGACCGATATGCCGGCGTCACGAAGCCGTTTGATTCCGCTTCCCGACACCCGCGGGTCCGGATCGCGTGTCGCGATCACGCATCGGGCAATGCCGGCCGCAATTAAAGCCTCCGTACAAGGCGGCGTGACGCCGTGGTGATCACAAGGTTCGAGACTGACATAGGCCGTCGCGCCTTTTGCCAGATCGCCGGCGCGCCCTAAAGCTTCCGTCTCAGCGTGCGGACGACCCCCTGCTTGGGTCCAGCCGCGTCCGACAACCTTGCCGTCTTTGACGACCACGCAACCGACGGCCGGATTGGGCCACACGTTGCCCAACCCGCGCGCCGCCAAAACCAGCGCAACGCGCATCCATCGGACGTCCCAGCAGCCCAGATCATTCGTCCTTGCCACGGGAAAGGCTCCCGATGAAATCTTCAAAATCCTTGGCCTCATGGAAATTCCGGTAGACCGACGCAAATCGCACATAGGCGACTTGATCCAAGGCCTCCAGTGCGGCCATCACCAAGCCGCCGATCATCGAAGATTCGATCTCCGACTCACCGGAACTCTCCAATTGGCGGACGATGCTGCTGACCGCGCGTTCAACCCTTTCGGCTTCAACAGGGCGCTTGCGGACAGCAATTTCGATGGATCGCGCCAGTTTCTCGCGGTCGAACGGCACGCGCGTGCCGTCCTTTTTCAACACCGTCAGTTCGCGCAATTGCACGCGTTCAAACGTCGTGAAGCGCGAGCCACACGCCTGGCAATAGCGGCGGCGGCGGATCGCCGTATTGTCCTCGGTCGGCCGTGAGTCCTTGACCTGAGTATCGCTATCGCCGCAAAACGGGCACCGCATCAATAACCCTCAACTTTGCTTAACCAACGTCCATGCGGCCATAAATCGGGAACTTTCGACATAGCTCGCCCACTTCTTGGCGAACCCTGGCTTCGACGTCCCGATTGCCTTGCTCGCCGGACGCCGCCAGGCCGTCGATAACTTCGCCAATCAGTTCGCCGACGCGACGAAACTCCGCGACACCGAATCCACGACTCGTGGCCGCCGGACTTCCCAGTCGGACGCCTGACGTAATCGTTGGCTTTTCGGGATCGAACGGAACAGCGTTTTTGTTGCAGGTCAGGCCCGCCCGTTCGAGGCTCAGTTCGGTCACTTTACCGGTCAGCGACTTGGGCCGCAGGTCGGCCAGCAGCAAATGCGTGTCCGTCCCACCCGAGACGATGTCGATACCGCATGCCTGGAGCGTGGAGCCGAGCGCCTGCGCATTATCAACGACCGCCTTGGCGTAGGTGGCGAAAGAAGGATCAAGAGCTTCCTTAAAGGCGACCGCCTTGGCGGCGATAACGTGCATCAGCGGCCCGCCCTGCAATCCAGGGAACATCGCGCTGTTGACCTTCTTACCGATCTCCGGGTCGTTGCTCAGGATCATGCCGCCGCGTGGACCACGCAGCGTCTTGTGCGTCGTGGTCGTCACAACGTGGGCGTGCGGCAATGGACTGGGATGAACGCCACCGGCCACCAGTCCGGCAAAATGCGCCATGTCGACCATCAGGAACGCGTCCACCGAGTCCGCAATCGCGCGGAAACGTTCAAAATCAATGGTTCGCGGATAAGCAGAACCGCCGGCGATAATCAGTTTCGGCCGGTGCTCTTCGGCGAGTGATGCCACCTCATCAAAGTCGATCAAACCATCTTGCCGGCGCACGCCATATTGGACCGCGTTAAACCACTTGCCTGACAAATTGGGCGTCGCGCCATGTGTCAAATGCCCACCGGCGGCCAACGACATGCCCAACACTGTGTCGCCGGGCTTGACCAACCCCAACATGACGCCTTGGTTGGCTTGCGAGCCCGAGTGCGGTTGCACATTCGCGAAGGCACAATCGAACAGGAGCTTGGCGCGATCGATGGCCAGTTGTTCGGCCACGTCGACATATTCGCATCCGCCGTAATAGCGGCGACCTGGGTAGCCTTCCGCATACTTGTTGGTCAGTACGGAACCCTGGGCGGCCAGCACCGCCTCGCTGACAATATTCTCCGAAGCAATGAGTTCAATTTGACTTTGCTGCCGGTGCAGTTCGTCTGAAATCGCTTCGAAAACTTCTGGATCTTGCTCCGCCAATCCGTCTCGCTGCATGTTTTCGCGGGCCGCGGCGGTCGTATCAAATCTCATGAACAATAACCTTGTTTCATTCGGTGTCTTCGATTTCCGTGCCTGTGATGACGAGACCCGAGTGTGTCTCGCTGTTGGCCGGTTTCACGCATTCAATCCAGCATCTCAACCCTTCGCTGATGGCGCCCGCCCTCAAACTCCGTATCCAAGAACGCCCGCAAACACGCGCTTGCCGTGTCCTCATCAATGATTCGGCCGCCCATGACGAGCACGTTTGCGTCATTGTGCGCGCGCGCGAGGCGAGCGGTCTCTTCGTTGTGGCACACGGCGGCGCGAATGCCCCGATGCCGATTCGCCGCAATGCTCACGCCGATTCCGGTACCGCAAATCAGCACGCCACGTTCCGCGCGCCCCTCAAGCAAGGCGCGCGCCATCGCCTCGCCGTACTTTGGATAGTCGACCGAGTCGGCATTGTTGGTCCCAAGATCGAGAACTTTGAGCCCAGCAGCACCCAACTCACTGGCCAATCGATCCTTCAATGGGAACCCCGCGTGGTCGGAAGCGACCGCGATGGTCTCGGATGATGGCTTTCGCGTCATGGGCGCCTCGCGCCGAATTGGATCGATTTGAGCGCTGCTTAGCACAGCTTCACTGTCGCGGCTAGCGTCCGCGGCCACAAGATGTGGTGTATGGCTCGCCACGTTCCGACGCGGTATTGCGAGGGTAGGCAGTTCAAGCCAACTGCCATATCGCGCTTGAGTGCATATGCACGTCGCACGCGCCGACGGATCCAACAGTTCGGACCTCGTCTGGGCAATTTTTGTAAGATTTGATCACCGGTTGGAATCGCGTCGCGACCGGACGCCGCTCTTTAGTGATAACAATTCAAAGCAACTAAGTAGCAAACTTGTCTAAATTACGTCTTCTGGTTACAAGCCACTTTGTTACTTGCGAATATTTTTAATATTATTGGGACTTACGTATTGACACTATTGACGCAAAATGCAAACAAACGCTTGTGTGTAATATTTGCTCTAAGGCACAAAGAATGACAACTGAAAACCCGAATATAGACAGTGCCGAGTCGGTTCTTGGCATGGCTGCGAACATTGTGTCCGCATATGTAAGCCACAATGCATTGCCTGCAGGCCAGATCCCAGAACTGATCCAGACCGTTTATCGCTCATTGTCCGAGATGAACACGCCGGTCGATGCCGCGCCCAAGGAGGCGCCGAAACCGCCGGTTCCAATCCGCCGCTCGATCATGCCCGATTACATCGTATGTCTCGAAGACGGCAAGAAGCTCAAAATGCTGAAGCGTCATCTCCGGACGAATTACGATATGTCGCCAGAGGATTATCGGGCGAAATGGGGCCTTCCCGCCGATTATCCCATGGTGGCGCCGAATTACGCCAAACAGCGGTCGGAGTTCGCAAAGAAAATCGGATTGGGCCGCAAGCGCGCCGGCGGCGGGCGTAAACGGAAGTCACGGTCGTAGCGACTTTGATCCACCTGACGGATTGGGGTCTGGGTAAGTCGGCACCAACGTTAGAGTTAAGGCGATCTTAGATGCGGCATAGCGCCGGACAAAACCGCGCGGGCAACTGTCCGTGCGGTTTTTTCGTGCAGAGATGAGATCACGAAGCGAGTCTCGGCGTCTTGGCATGTGGCTTGCTGAGATCAATGGTGACCCGAACTTTGCACCAGCCGCCGATGTACGATGTCGAGATTCAAAGCAACCCTCGTTTTGGCCCTGACAGCCCCCTTCTTACTCGCGTTTGCGTCGGATTCACCTGCGGCTGAGGCCAAATTTTTTCCAATCGAACGCGCGCCGAAAACGCAATATCTTCCGGTTGCCGCCCACGGCGCGGGGCAAAACGTGCCGACCCAACCCGCACGTTTCTTGCCGATCAAGCGCACCGACAGGACCGGGCCCATGCCAGTTCGGCCCGCCCCGGCAAAGGCCCAAATCGGCTCAAGCAACGGTTTGCCCCCGGTGACCATCCGATCCGGCCCCGCCTCGCTGGGCATCGCGGCCATGCTGTCCGACCGTCCGGCGTTTCCATTGTTTGACGCGGCCGTTCACGCCGCGCCTGGCGCGCTCGATCCAATGCCGCGTGACTTTGCGCGCGAGATCCCCGGTGTCAGCGATCATATTTGGCCGATTGATCCCGGAGCCGAAAGCCGCGTCACGTCAAACTTCGGTTGGCGTACCGATCCGTTTACAGGCGAACCGGCGTTCCACGGCGCTGTCGACATCGCCGCGGCCAAAGGGTCAATCGTCGTCGCAACATCGCACGGCGTCGTGCACGCCGTCGGCGACCATCCCCGGCTCGGTCGTTACGTCATGTTGTCGTACCGCGACGGATCAACCGCCACATACGGGCATCTCCGGGACTACATTGTGGAGACTGGGCAATTGGTTCATCGCGGCCAAGCGATCGGTCATGTCGGAAGCACCGGGCGCTCAACCGGTCCGCATGTTGACTTCCGCCTTGAAATCGACGGCCGGCGCATTGACCCCCTGCCGCTCCTGCGCCGGCCTGACACGATCGCCGCGCGCTAACGCGCGGCTTATGCGATTACGTCCCTACATCTCAGTGTAATCGTAGGCGCCGTTTTTCCATTCGTAGAACACGTAGCCCGGCGCACTGACATCGCCCTTGTCGTCAAAGGAAATGTCACCCAGCACGGTTGAGAAATTGCCGGCGCGCATGGCTGACACAAGCGCATCGATGTCCGTACTTCCGGCTGCTTCGGCCGCTTGGGCAAACACTTGTATCGCCGCATAGGTGTAGAGCGTGTAACCCTCTGGCTTGTACCCATCCGCCAAGAAACTTTCGACAACGGCCGCCGCTGCCGGGTTCTTCGCGGGATCCGGACTGAAGGAGAACAATGTGCCTTGACCGGCGTCGCCCGTGATGGACCAAAACTCCTCGGTGACCAACGCGTCGCCGGACACGAGCTGTGCCATCAAGCCCTGCTCGCGTGCTTGCCGCAGGATCAAGCCGGCCTCCGTGTGATAGCCGCCGAGGTAAACGACGTCGATCGCCCCCTCCTTCAGCTTGCTCACCAAGGCGGAGTAATCTTTCTCACCGGCCGTGTACGCCTCGTACAAGGATTCAGTAATGCCGCTAGCGTTGAGAGCCTTTTTCGTCTCGTCCGCGAGTCCTTTGCCATAGGCCGTTTTGTCATGAAGGATCGCGATTTTCTTGTCACCAAAATGCTTGGTCAGGAAATCGCCGGCGACAAGGCCTTGCTGGTCGTCTCGGCCACACGTCCGGAAGACGTTGGTAAAGCCTTGTTCCGTCAGCACCGGATTGGTCGACGCCGGCGAAATTTGCAGGATTCCCTCTTCGCTATAGACCTCGGATGCTGGAATCGAGGTCGAGGAACAAAAGTGGCCAGCCATGAACACGGCGCCCTTGTTGACCATCTGATTGGCCACGGCAACCGCTTGCTTCGCCTCGCAGGCATCGTCACCGATCTCTAGCACCAATTGCCGGCCCAACACGCCTCCTGCGGCGTTGATGTCCGCGACCGCCTTGGTGGCGCCACGGACCAATTGATCGCCGAAAATCGCGTATTGTCCGGTGACCGGTCCGGCGGTGCCGATGACGATCGCATCGCCCGGCGCCGCTTGGTCCGGCGCGCCCGCTTGCTGCTCACCGCCCTGTCGGGCGCTGTTCAGGATGTAGGCACCCGCCGCCACGACCACGACGACCACGACAACGACCCAATGCCACGTCTTCATGTCTCCTCCTTACCGCCAACCAAAGGCGGTATTAGGTTCTCCAAACGCGAGCCCGATCAAAAGAACGGGCACCAATTGTAAACACAAAGCAAAAGCGAATAGACCACGCTAAGTTCCTCGGCGCGGCCGCAAGCGCCACAAACCCGCTCGCTCATAAAGCCAAGGATACTGAATCTGCATATTTCGCACCCAGGCAAGGCGGTATGCGACGAGGCCAAACACCATGATAACGGCGGTATCGGCCAAATATCCAAGCGGCGAGAACAAGTCGCCGTCGAACAATGAGAATACCAAAAATCGATCCGCGAGGCCGAGCCCGATGCTCGCGAACACGACCTGCCACACCGGTCGCCATGTCCCGGCGATCGCTTGGCCGGTCAGAATCGCCGTGCCGCCGCCGAGCACCAACGTAACGCCGATGAACACGCCAATAGAGGTGCCGCTAAAGGGAACAATCATTTAGTGGCCGCCCTCCAAATACGCATTTTGGACCTCTTCGTTGGCGAGCAATTCGCTTCCTGTCCCGACCAAGACGATTTTGCCGTTGGCCATGACGTAGCCGCGATGAGCCAAACGGAGCGCATGGTAGGCGTTTTGCTCGACCAATAGGATCGTCATGCCGTCGCGTTCGTTGATCTCCCGGATCACGTCGAAGATTTGCTTGACGTATAAGGGTGCGAGCCCGAGCGATGGTTCGTCGAGCAACAGGAGACGCGGGCGGCTCATCAGCGCCCTTCCGATTGCAAGCATTTGCTGCTCGCCACCCGACAAAGTGCCCCCGCGTTGGTCGCGACGCTCACCCAAGATCGGAAAAATCGACAAGATTCTTTCCAGATCTTCGTCGAAGTGATCTTCGTCGGCCGTCACCGCGCCCATCTGAAGGTTTTCCATCACGGTCATGCGCGGAAATATCCGGCGGCCTTCAGGCGATTGCGCGATCCCGCGTCGAATTATCTGGTACGTGGGCAACTGGCTTATGTCATTGCCCTCGAAACTGATCCGACCGCGTGCGGCGCGCGGCGTGCCGCAAATCGTCATGAGCAGGGTCGACTTCCCGGCCCCGTTGGCGCCGATCAAAGTGACGATTTCGCCGGAAGCCACGGAGAGGTCGACCCCTCTCAACGCCTCGATCGGGCCGTAGAACGTATGCAGGCCTTCAACCGACAGCATTACGCCGCACCCTCATCTTCGTCGGCCTCGCCGAGATAGGCGCGTATCACCGCCGGGTCGTTGCGCACCTGCTCAGGGGTGCCGTCGGCAATTTTTCGGCCATAGTCGAGCACGACGATATGATCCGAGATCTCCATCACCACACTCATGTCATGCTCGATTAGCAGGAGCCCGACCCCCTGGCTCTCGCGAATATCGAGCAGAAGTGTATTTAGCTCCGCCGACTCGCGGGGATTGAGACCGGCCGCCGGTTCATCCAGGCAAAGCAGCACGGGTTCGGTGCACATGGCGCGCGCGATCTCGAGCCGGCGCTGGGCGCCGTACGGCAATTCGCCGGCGGCGCGGTCCGCGTCATCGACCAACCCGACCCGATCCAGCCAATAGCGCGCCAAATCCACGGCGGCGGCTTCCGCCCTCCGGTAACTTGCGAGGCCAAGCAGTCCGGCGACCGAAAACACGGACGCACGCATAAGCTTTTGATGCTGCGCGACGACCAGGTTCTCTAGAACCGACATCGCGGGAAACAGGCGGATGTTCTGAAAAGTGCGCGCGATGCCGGCGCGCGCGATTCGAAAACCGTCCATGCGCTCGAGCAGAAAGGTCCTGTCGGATCGATCGAAGAGCGTGAGACGCCCGACGCTTGGTTTGTAGAAACCGGTCAAACAGTTGAACACAGTGGTCTTGCCGGCGCCGTTCGGGCCGATGATCGCGGTGATCTCCCGCGGCGCGGCATCGAAGGACAAATCATCGATTGCCAACAAACCGCCAAACCGCATGGTCAAATGCTCAACGGTGAGCAACGACTTGCTCACGGATCGCCCCCTTTTGCGCCCAGGCGGATCGTCGGTACGCGGTGGGCCAGCAAGCCGCGCGGCCGCCACACCATGATCAGAACCATCGCGCCGCCAAAGGCGAGCATACGGAACTCCGAGAATTCGCGTAGGACCTCGGGCACCACGATGATCGCGATGGCCGCCAGAACGACACCGATCTGACTCCCCATGCCCCCCAACACAACGATCGACAAAATTATCGCGGACTCGATGAACGTGAAGCTTTCGGGGCTGATAAAGCCCGACCGCGTCGCAAAGAACGAGCCGGCAAAGCCGCCGAACATGGCCCCCAAGGCAAATGCCGAAAGCTTGGTGTTGACCGGATTGATACCGAGGGACCGGCAAGCAATCTCGTCTTCGCGCAGCGCCTCCCATGCGCGTCCCACCGGCAATCTGCGAATGCGCAGCACGAATAAATTGGTGATCAGCGCGAGCGCCAGAATGATGAAGTAGAGGAATATGATCCGATGATCGCCGGAGAAGCTGAGGCCAAAAAATTCGTGGAAACTTTGACCGCTTTCCGGATTCCGCGAAAATTCCAAACCGAAAAATTCAGGCCTCGGAATTCCGGGAATACCGTTTGGGCCCCCTGAGAACTCGACCCAATTGGTGAGAACCAGCCGGATTATTTCACCGAAGCCCAGTGTGACGATCGCTAGATAATCGCCGCGCAGCCTGAGCACCGGATAGCCGAGGAGAACGCCGAACATCGCCGCACACAGACCAGCGATGGGCAGACACACCCAGAATGACCAGTCGAACGTTGTTCCAAGTAGCGCGAAGCTATAGGCGCCAACGGCATAAAACGCGACGTAGCCGAGGTCGAGCAATCCGGCCAGACCGACGACGATGTTCAGTCCCCAGCCCAACATGACGTAAATCAGCACCAAGGTGGTGACGTCGACCACATAGCGATCCGAAAACGGCATGAATGGCAGAATAAGCGCGAAACCAAGCGCGGCGACGCCGAGCGGCCGCTGTTGTTGGCGGACGAACTGACCCACGACGCCAGCGCCTTCGCCCGCCTTGGCAAAGGCCGGCTTGGCGCCCCGCAAGAAGGCGAGCGCCATCCGACCAAAAAAGACCGCGAGCACGCCGATAACGAGCCAGTCCCACCGTTGGTCTACTTGAAGACCTTTCGTGCCCGAGACCAATCGAAGACCGAGGAGCGGCAGCCCGAGGATTGCGGCAACAGCAGCGGCAAGCACCGCTTCTCTCAGGATACGGCCGAAATCGACGCCGGAGGGAGCGGCCATCGTCGTGTCGCTCACGCGGTTACACTTTCTCGATTTCTGGCCGCCCGAGCAGCCCCGTCGGACGGAAGATCAAGACAAGCACCAGAATGCTAAATGCGGCCACATCCTTGTACTCGACCGTGAAGTAGCCGGACCAAAATGCCTCAACCATGCCCAGCAAAAGGCCACCGAGCATGGCGCCGGGCAGTGAGCCAATCCCACCAAGCACGGCAGCGGTAAAGGCTTT